>CAYMQX010000164.1:6410-6989 GCA_964392495.1 uncultured Anaerolineaceae bacterium | reverse complement strand
GCTGCGGTCCGCTCTGCCCTTCAGAAATAAAGAGTCTGCCCGCCTCATGCAAAACCGACCGGTTGCCCCAGTGCGTGTTCGCATCCTGCAGATGACCTTGCTGCTGGCCTCCGGCTTTCTCACCTTTGCCCTGCTCACACTCCCTCTTGGTGATCGCTCCACCTCCGTGACGGTGGACGTGGGCGATGTCGCTCCCCGTGACCTGCAGGCTCCGCGCGAGGCGGAATATGTCAGCGCGGTGCGCACCGACGAGGCGCGTACCGCTGCCGAGAGCGCCATCCAGCCTGTCTTCGCCCCTCCCGACCCTGCCATTGCCCGCCAGCAGATCGAGCGTCTGCGGACCGTCCTGCAGTACATCACCCTGGTCCGGGACGACTCCAACTCCTCGGAGGAGCAGAAACGGACCGACCTCGCCGCGATCAGCGACATCCGCCTTGAACCGGATATGATGCAGCAGATCCTGGCGCTGCCGGCGGCCCGTTGGGACGCCCTCCAGCAGGAGGCCCTCAGCGTCCTCGAACAGGTCATGCGCAGCGCCATCCGCCAGGATAACCTGGAGGGCATCCAGCGCAGCATTCG
>CAYMQX010000164.1:0-6400 GCA_964392495.1 uncultured Anaerolineaceae bacterium | reverse complement strand
GACCAGGCCAACCTGGTGGCCCGCATCATCCGCATTTTTGTGGTGCCCAACAGCCTGTATAACGAGGAACTGACCGGGGCGGCCCGCGCCGCCGCCCGCGACGCGGTGGAACCCGTGGTGCAGCGCTACAAGGCGGGTGAGACCATCGTCCCCGGTGGAGAGATCATCACGCCCGCGGATATGGAAGCCCTGCGTCAGTTGGGCCTGATCACCCCGGATAACGGCCTCAAAGACATGCTGGGCGCCGCCGCTGTGACCATTGTCTCCATGGTCTTTGTGCATGTCTATTTTGCCCGCCGCCGCCGCATTCTGATCGTCAACGACCCGCGCAACCTGGCCGTCATTGCCGTTATCTTCCTGGGGTTCCTCACCGTCGCCCGTTTTGTGATACCTGAGCGCACCCTCGTATCCTATTTTTTTCCACTTTCCGCCGCCGGACTGCTGATCTCCACACTGTACGGCATCGAGACGGGTATCGTCGTCTCCATCGTCCTTTCCATCCTGGCGGTGTACGGGCTGCCCAACGCGGCCGAACTGTCCCCCTACTATATGTTCACCTCGTTGATGGGTCTGCTTCTGCTCGGGCAGGCCCGCCGTTTCTGGGCATTTTTGCGCGCCGGCGTCGCCATTGCCCTCTCGGGGGCGGCCATGATCCTGGCCTATAACCTGCCCATCTATCATGTTGACGCGCTGGGGCTCCTCCGGCTGCTTGGCGCGGTGGCCTTTAATGGCCTCGCCTCGGCGAGTGTGGCGCTCAGCCTCCAGGTGCTGCTGGCGCAGTGGCTCGGCCTCGCCACCGCCCTCCAATTGCTGGATGTCTCGCGCCCCGATTCTCCTCTGCTGCAGCTCTTCCTGCGCACCGCCCCCGGCACCTACCAGCACAGCCTTCAGGTCGCCAACCTGGCCGAGCAGGCCGCCGAGCGCATCGGCGCGGATACCCTGCTCACGCGCGTCGGCGCGCAATTCCACGATGTAGGCAAGACCAACAACCCCGCCTTCTTCATTGAGAACCAACTCCCCGGCAAGCTCGACAAGCATGACGACATGAGCCCCGGGGATGTAGCCGCCACCATCATCTGCCACGTCACTGATGGTGTTGCCATCGCCCGCAAATACCACCTGCCTCACCGTCTCATCGATTTCATCCTGGAGCATCACGGCACTTTCATCACACGCTACCAGTACGCTCAGGCAGTGGAGGCCGCCGGTGGAGATGCTTCCCGCGTCGATATCGAGCAGTTCCGCTATCCCGGCCCGCGGCCGCACTCGCGCGAGACCGCCATCCTGATGCTGGCGGATGGTGTGGAAGCCCGCGCCCGCGCCGAGAACCCTCCCGATGAAGACAGCCTTCGCACGCTGGTGCGCAGCGTGATCGACACGGCCCTGAAGAACAACCAGTTGGATGACACCAGCCTGACCCTCAGCGATCTGAACCTGATCACCGAATCCTTTGTCACCACCCTGCGCGGCCAGTATCACCCCCGCATCCAATATCCCAGGACCGAGGCCTCGCCGATCCTCGACGATACCCGCCCCACCGCTGCAAAATGATCCACATCGAACTGCGCTTCCCGCTCCCTTTGGAACCGGCTCTTCTTGAGACCGCCGCCCGCCTGACCCTGGAGAGCCAACCCGCTCTCGCCGAGTCCGACCTGACCGTCGCCCTGACCGATGACGACCAGCTCCACGACCTGAACCTGGATTTCCGCGAGACCGACGCTCCCACGGATGTGCTTGCCTTCCCCGCCTCCGAGCCGGACCCCGAGACCGGCGTCCTCTACCTGGGAGATGTCATTATCTCCGTGGAGCGTGCCCGCGAGCAGGCTGAAGCCCGCGGCCATTCCCTGGAGGCGGAACTGCAGCTCCTGGTCGTCCACGGCGTCCTCCACCTGCTGGGACATGACCACGCCCTGCCCGGAGAAAAAGACCGCATGTGGGCCGCCCAGGCTGAGATCCTGGCCCGGCTCGGTTTGGCGGGCATCAAAACCGGTGAATAGCGTGCGTGCATTCATTCTCTCCCGCTGGCATTCCTTCGGCCATGCCTTCCGCGGCTGGGCTTATGTCCTCCGTACCCAGCGCAATGCCTGGATCCATGCCGTCATCGCCACCCTGGTCTTCATCCTTTCCTTCTGGCTGAGCCTTCCGCCTCGCGATTGGGCCGTGATCATCCTCGCGGTGGGACTGGTCTTTGGAGCGGAGTTCATCAACACCGCCATTGAGGCGGTTGTGGACCTGGCCAGCCCCGTACACCATCCCCTTGCCAGGGTGGGCAAGGATGTGGGTGCGGCCGCCGTTTTGATCGCCGCCCTTGCTGCCATCCTTGTCGGTCTGCTGGTCCTCGGGCCGCCTCTCTGGGCCAGGCTTTTTTCCTGACCGTGCGGCCGCGGTTCCACCCATCCAGGTTCGTCTGACTTATCTCCAGGAGTCTTTATGGCCATTTCCTTCCTCTTTGGCACGGTCGGTTCGCCGCTCGGCACACCCAGGAAACCGGGCGGCTCGGTGGGCGCCATCGAGTTCAGCCGCTCCATCGGCTTGGGCGCCCTGGAGTTGGGCTGGGTGCAGTCGGTGCGCGTTACCGAGTCTACCTGCGCCGCCATCCGGGCTGCGGGCAGGGCCCACAAGGTGGCCCTCAGTGTTCACGCACCTTACTTCATCAACTTGAATGCCTCTGCAGAGGAATGGCCCAAATCCCGCAAGCGCCTGATGGATGCCGCACATTATGGCTTCCTGGCGGGCGCCAGCGACATCATTTTCCACCCCGGCTCCTATTTTGCCGCCGACCCCGCCTCCGTCTTGAAGGTGGCACTACCGCGCCTGAAGGAATGCGCCAGGGAACTGGAGCAGAATGGAGACGCCGTGACCCTGCGCCCTGAGACCATGGGAAAGTCTGCCATGCTGGGCTCCTTTGAGGATACCCTGGCCATGAGCGCCATCCCGGGCGTGCAGCCCTGCCTGGACTTCGCTCATCTGCACGCTCGCCCCGGCGACGGCAGCATGAACACTTACGAGGAATGGGCGGCGCGCCTTAAACTCTACCAGCGCACTCTTGGCAAGCGCGCCCTCAAGCACCTGCACATCCATCTTTCGGGGATCGAGTATGGACCCAAAGGCGAAAAGAACCACCTCCCGCTTGCAGAGGCCGACCTGGACCTGGAGGCGCTTTTTACCGCCCTCTACGATCACGGCTGCGCCGGGCGCATCCTTTGTGAAAGCCCACTCATGGAAGAGGATGCCCTGAAGATGAGACAGGCCTGGATCAAGCTCAGCGGGGAGAAGGAATAAGCTCTACGGCTTTGGCGGCTTGTATTCGAAGCGGTATCCTTCCAACTCTATATACGGCTGCCAGTGCCTGTAACTGATCGCCCGTACGCGCCGGGCGATCTCCTCCCGTCCCATCTCCGGCGTGATTTTGAAAAGCTCATTGAACTGGGTCCGCGTGAAAGGCGGACGCGTCCACCGCTCCTCTGAAACCGGCAGATCACGTCCCCCGGCCATGATCGCCGCGATCTCAAGGAACAGCGCCATCTGGTGCTCGTAGGTGCGTTTGAGCAGGCTCTCCACATCGTCCTGTGGGAATACCGGGAAACGCCTCACGCGGATGATCGTCCCCGTATCCACCCTGGCCGCCATGTGGTGGCAGGTGACGCCATACTCCTTCGCATCCTCATACAGTGCGAAGTTGTTGCAGCCGATCCCCGGATATTCGGGCGATGCCGGGTGAAAATTGATGGCGGCCTTCGACGCTCCTCCCAGCAGATCCGCCGGGACCACCCAGCGCGAGAGGTAGGAGAGGATGTAATCTCCCTGCCATCCGCGGATGTCGGGCGGCAGCGGGTCGCCCCATTTTCCCAGGCAGTGGGTTACGCTGTCAAAATGCTCCTGGCAGTATGCAAGCGCCCTGGCGCAGTCCTCATCCTCGGCCTTGCCGAGGAACAGCAGCGAGTCTTGGTTCATGCCTGCATTATATTAGAGATCGAGGTGTAGATGTAATAGCCACGGGTGCGCGCTTCTGTGGACCCCCGTATGGATTTGCCGGGCTTGATCGGGCGCGGTTGCCTGCCCTTTAAATGTCAACATTCATCTGAAAATCCGCCGGAACGAGCGAATACATGACCGCGTCGTAGTACCGGCTCCCCACCACCACCCGGTTGCGGAGCACCCCCTCGCGATGTGCGCCCAGTTTTTCCGCCACCCGCAGGCTCGCGGAATTACCCACCGCCACTACCACCTCCACGCGGATCAGATGCAGCTTCTGGATCGCAAAACGCGCCGCCAGCCGGGCGGCCCTCCCGGCCAGCCCCTGCCCACGGCGGCCCGTCCTCACCCAGTAACCCATGTTGCAGAAATGAAAAAACGGATGGATATTGCTGATACTGCATCCCCCGACGAGGCTGCCGTTTTCGGCGTCCGTGATCGCGAACCCGTAAAACTGGCCCTCCTTCCACTTGGTGCGCACAATTGCGATAAAATCCCCCGCCTCCCTGGGCTGGTAGCCATCATGGGCCCATGTCATCCAGGGCTTCAGATCCGCCAGTGATTCTTGTATCGCCGCATGAAGCTCCGGCATGTCTGCGAACTGGAAGGGCCGCAGTGTTATCGTCCCATCCGTCATGCTTGAGTAGGGGATCACGGCTCTCCCGCCCTGTGACCTTTCGCCTGCGGGCTGACCTCAGGATGAAATATATTCCCGCAGGTTGTGTTCCACAGCGTACGCGGCCGCCTCAGCCCGGTTGTTCACGCCCAGCTTTGAGAGAATGCTGGAAACATAATTGCGGACCGTGCCCTCCCCCAGAAACAGGGATTTTGCGATCTCCCGGTTGGTCTTGCCTTCTGACACCAGGAGCAGCACGTGTTTTTCCTGCTGGCTCAGGTGGGCGAAGGCCGAGGCTTCCTCCTCCTTCACCGCCCGGCGCACCTCCTGGAACACGCGCTGCGTGACTGCCGGGTCGAGCAGCGCCTCGCCCCTTCCCACCGCTTCCAGCGCCTTGACCAGGTCCTCGCTGCCGATCTGCTTGAGGATGTATCCCGATGCCCCGGCGCGGATCGCCGAGAACAGCATTTCATCCTCCGCATATGAGGTCAGCATGATGACCTTTGTGCCCGGGAAGCGGTTCACGATCTCCTCGCAAGCCTCGATCCCCGAGGTCCCCGGCAGGCGGATGTCCATCACCACCACGTCAGGCTGGAGGGTCGTCACCTGCTCGAGGGCCTCACGCGCGGAAGCGGCCTCGCCCACGATGTCGAACTGCGGGTTGCGTTCGAGCAGGGATTTGAGCCCCAGGCGCACGACCTCATGATCATCCACTAGAATAATGCGTTGTTTTGCCATGGTTGCACAATTTTACCCTATCTTTATCGGGAAAGTACACAAGCGCGCATTCCGATGCAACGCTCTGGCAGGATACCGGGTCCGGCGGAGGTTTAAAACGAACTCACCCCCGGAGGGGTGAGTGGTGGTTCCGAGAATCTGTGTTTCAGGCTTTTTTGGTTTTAACGGTAATGGTCCTGGAGCGGGCCTCATCGGCCTTCGGCAGCGTAATGGTCAGGATTCCATCTTCGAACTCGGCATTGGCCTTGTCGGTGCGGACCGGAACCGGCAGCATGACGTTGCGCTCGAAGGAGCCGTAACGCTGCTCGCGGATCTGCCAGGACTTGTCGTCCTTCTCATCGACCTGGTGCATCTCGCCGCGCAGGTTGAGCAGTTCGCCGGTCACATTGATCTGCACATCCCCGGCTTTGTAGCCCGGAATGGCGGCTTTGACGACCACCTCGCTGTCGGTCTGGTACATATCGATGGCGGGCATCGAATTGTCGCCAAGCCGGCCAAGCGGACGGGTGAACGCATCATCAAACAGGTGGTCCATCGCCTCGCGCAGGGTCATCATTTCGCGAGCGGGTTCCCAACGGATCAAATTGGACATATAAACCTCCGTTTGAGTGGATTCAATGCCTCTACTATAAAAGACCTGCGTCTGAACGACGCAGGTTTTTCGTTAAAGAAACGTATGAGCCTTCTGGGGGAAATCCCTAGTTTTTTTGTCTCTTGTAATCCACGAATCGGTAGCCCACCCCGCGTTCTGTCAGGATGTATTTGGGGTTGGCGGGGTCTTTTTCCAGCTTCTGGCGCAGATAATTAATGTACAGGCGCACATAATGCGGCTCGTCGCGATACTCGTAGCCCCATACTTTTTGCAGCAGTTGGTCGTGCGAGACCACCCACCCGGCGTTCTGCACCAGGTGAAAGAGCAGCCGGTATTCTGTGGGGCGCAGCTTTACCAGTTTGCCCTCCAGCCAGATCTCGCGCCGGTCGAAGTCGATCTTCAGCCGGTCATCGATCTCGATCAACCCGTGCATCGATCCGCTGGCCCCCTCCGTGCGGCGCAGCACCGCCTTCACCCGG
>CAYMQX010000163.1:0-7014 GCA_964392495.1 uncultured Anaerolineaceae bacterium | reverse complement strand
GGTGGCTATGAATGGAACACCATTGCCCTCGCTGACCAGTTCATTACCTATCTGAACGATCATCCTGAGGCAATCCCCAGTGACGTCACCCTCTTCATCCTGCGCGATGTGAATCCGGATGGCGACGCCCGCGACCACGGCATTGACGGTCGTGTGAACGATCACGGGGTGGACCTGAACCGCAACTTTCCGGTCAACTGGTCCCCCACCTGGGATCGGAGCGGCTGCTTCGACCAGGCCCCCACCACCAGCGGGACCGGCCCTGCATCCGAGCCTGAAACGCGTCTCATCATCAACTTCCTCAGCAACCGGCGCGTCGAGGCTCTCATCAGCTATCACAGCGCGGCCCTGGGGATATTCCCCGGCGGCACCCCCTGGGACCCAACCTCCATCCATCTCGCCGAGCAGATCGCCTCTGTCAGCACCTATCCCTATCCGCCTGTCCAGACTGGCTGCGTCTATGCGGGGACCCTGGCGGATTATGCTGTCTCGAAGGGGATTGCTGCGGTGGAGATCGAGCTGACCGATCATCAGAATACCGATTTCCAAATGAATCTTCAAGTACTAAAGACCCTTCTGGAATTCCAACCCTGATTCCGATCGCCTTCCCTCGTCGCGGAATGATGCGATTGGGGGTAAAATGCACTCCACGAGCCCCGCACCCAGGGGTTCTTTGATAGCTGTTGACAGGCAACCACAGCCCGATCATTCCGGGCCGTCCTGTTCGTCAAATGCGGTTGACCGATGGAGGAGCCCGAATGCCGGATAATCTCAGCAAGGTCGATGTTCTTTTTACAAACGCACTTATCCTGGTGATGGACGAGAAACTCACCCAGTACTGGCCTGGAGCGCTGGCCGTCCGGGATGATCTGATCGCAGCCGTAGGCCCGCAGGAAGAAATCACCGCTTCCTATCAGGCTCAGGAAATTATTGACTGTGGCGGGAAGATCCTTATGCCGGGCCTTGTGAACGCACATACCCATGTGCCCATGACCCTTCTGCGCGGTCTGGCCGACGACCTCCGCCTGGATGTCTGGTTGATGGGCTACATGATGCCCGTTGAGCGTGAATTTGTCTCACCCGAATTTGTTCGACTGGGGACCTTGCTTGCCTGTGCCGAGTTGATCCGCAGCGGTGTGACCACCTTCAACGACATGTATTATTTCGAAGACTCCGTTGCGCAGGCAACCGCAGATGCCGGCCTGCGCGCGGTCTGCGGGCAGACTGTAATGAAATTTCCCGCACCCGACGCGGCCGCCTACGAGGATTCTTTTGCACGAGCGCGTGAATTCATCATCAAATGGAAGGATCATCCCCTGATCGTTCCCTCCGTTGCCCCCCACGCTCCCTACACCACCACGCCCGAAATCCTTCAGGAAACAGCTCAATTGGCCCGGGAATTCGACGTACCCCTACACATCCACATTTCAGAGACAGCCTTGGAGGTCGAGAACATGCGCCGCGAGCAGGAAATGCCCGTGGTGCCTTATGTCAAGAAGCAGGGCCTGTTTGAGGCCAAAGTAATTGCCGCTCATTGTGTCCATATTGACCCCGGCGAGATCCGTACCCTGCGCAATTACAAGGTCGGCGTCGCCCACAACCCATCCTCCAACCTCAAGCTCGCCTCAGGCTTTGCACCTGTCCAAAAGATGTTTGAGGCCGGTATCAACGTTGGGATTGGTACCGACGGCCCTGCCTCGAATAATGATCTCGATATGTTCGAGGAGGTCCGCCTGGCTTCCTTTATCGCCAAAGCCGTGGCAAATGATCCAACTGTTCTCCCCGCACAGACAGCCCTTGCGATGGCTACCCGCATAGGCGCTCAAGCCTTGCATCTCGGCCAAATCACTGGATCGCTCGAACCCGGCAAGCGTGCTGACCTGATCCTTGTAGAGACCGATTTGCCGCACAATTCCCCCCATTTCCGGCGAGACCCTAATAATGCCTATGCGCAACTTGTCTATGCAGCAAAATCCACCGATGTAAGCGATGTCATGGTCAACGGCCGCTGGTTGATGCGCTCCCATGTCCTCCTCACTCTCAATGAGCAGGACCTTATGGCCCAGGCCCGCGAGCTTGCATTGCGCATCGATGCCTTCCTGATCGAACGTGAGAAATCCGTACTCTCCAAACTGATCGCCCTGGGCGGCTCCATGGAGGAGGAATCCTTTGAAGTCCAGGTCAAGGTCAAGATCTCCGACCCCCAGGGTGTCATCGAGGCCCTGGAGCAGCCTGAGTTCCAGATCGAGGCCTTTAAACATTATCGCCAATTCGATAATTATTTCCTTTTCAAGGACGGGGAGGAAGGCCGTCTCCGCTTCCGTGAGGATGACCTGATCAATGAAAAAGGCGAATCGGTCAATGTCCGCTCACGCCTCACCCTCATCGGTCCCCGTCGTGAAGATCATCTGGAGCATGATGTGCTGCTTTCCCGCAGCAGATTCCTCGCTCCTGCCGTGCATACCCTCCGCTTCTACCGGGAATATTTCATGCCACAGGATGAGCTGGTCATCGAGAAAGATCGCCTGCGCTGGCACATCCGCTACAAGGACACCGAATTTTTCGTCAATCTGGACGAGATGGTAAAGCCGTCCATCGGTCGCTTCCTGGAGATCAAGAGCCGCACCTGGAGCCGCAAGGACGCCGAGCATAAAGCCCGCCTGGCCGCCGAGGTGCTCCGCCTTCTGGGCGCGGAGCGCGGCGAGATCGTGACGCAGGATTATATCGGGTTGATTCGCTGAAACTCATCACATCTTCTTTCATGGATGCCATTCGCAGGGTACTGGCGGTTCTGTTCGCCATCCTGATCATCCTGACTGCCCTACCCGCGCTTGTGCTCTTCAATCTGGAGCGCAAAGCCTTTACCGCCGCGACCTATCAGAAGGCCTTCGCCACCGATGACTTTTATGCTCGCCTTCCCGGCCTCCTGGCCCGCTCACTGGCGGGTTCCGGCTTGCAAGCTCTGCCGGTGGACTTACAGGGTTTGGACGAGCAGGATTGGGAGGCCTTTTTCCGTGATCTCCTGCCCTCCAACACCCTGAAGATCATGGGGGACCAGGCAATCGCTTCCACCATCGATTATCTGAATGGCATGAGCCCTGCCGCCCTATTGTCCCTTGCCCCTCTCAAAGAGCGCATGGCCAATGAATCGGGGACTCAGGCCGTCGTCGACCTGATGCGTACCCAACCTCCCTGCACTTTCGAGGAGCTCACCCACATCACCCTGGCTTTCCTTGGCGGTCAAAAACTCTCTCTTTGCAGCCCTCCCGAGGAGCTTTACCCCGTCGTGATTCCACTGATCCAGGGACAAATGAAAGTGCTGGCCGCGACCCTCCCCGAGCAAGTGATACTGTTGCGCGTGGATTTGGAAACCAGCCATCCGGACCCGCGCCAGCGTATCGAGGTCGCCCGCTTGATCATGCGGCTTGCCCCTGTCATACCGCTGGGATTGCTGCTCTTCCTTACGATTATCATCGTCCGTAGTTTGCGGGATTGGCTTGCCTGGTGGGGATTGCCGCTGTTTATTACCGGGAGTCTTGCCGTTCTGGTCGCCCTGCTGGGAGCCCCGCTTGCACGGATCATCCTTCTCGAAGTAATGGACCGGACCCTGCCCGAGCTTCTTCCGCAGGTATTTCTGGATAGTGGCGGCAGCCTTGCCGCCGCCATCGTGGATCAATTCCTCATACCCATGCGGGTTCAGGGCTTTTTCATGCTTGGCTCTGGCGCCCTGTTTCTGGGTGCTGCCGCCTTGATCTCCTTCACCGCAAGACGCGCCCGAATTCACTGACAGGCGTTGGAGAGGTGTTCGTCGAACGTCACCGCGAACAGGTGCAGGCCGGAATTATCGCAGCGGGCCCGGAAAAAATAATAGGGGGAACGCGCCGGGAAGGCCACCGACCGCAGGGCCGCGGCCCCCGGGCTTGCGATCGGCCCCGGCGGCAGCCCCCCGTAGCGGTAAGTATTATAGGGGGAATCGACTTGCAGGTCGGCTGCGCTCAGCGGATTTGTCCACCAGCTCCCCTGAAGTGCATTGTATCCCAGCGCATATTGGACAGTCGGATCGCTGTCCAACTTCATCCCTGCGTTCAGACGGTTGATAAATACCGAAGCGATGAGAGGCTGTTCCTCCTCCTGTACCGCCTCCCGTTCCACCAATGAGGCCAACGTCACACCCTGGTAGATGGTAAGTCCCTGCCGGGCGAGCCCCTCGCTCAGCTCTGCGCTCATGTGCAGCGCAAAATTCTGCACCAGGGTATCCAGCACTTGTTCCGCGTCTGCATTGCGTGGGATGATGTACGTCCCGGGATAAAGGAAGCCTTCGGAGGAAGCCGCCGTCCCGAAGAAGTCATACCCTATTGGATGCGAAGCCGCAGCCGCAATGAATTCGTCAGGGGTGATATTCAATCCCGAGGTCGGCATGGAGGCTGCAATCTCCTCCACCCGCCAACCCGGCAGTACCACAAAGGTAACGTCCTCCGGCGTGGCATCCTGCAATTTCCTCGCGATATCCACAATGGAGAGAGCCGGGGTGAGCTGGTACTTCCCCGCCTGGATGGAGGTATCCAACCCGGTATAGACCACATAGTCCCGGAAGGCTGCCGCACTCTGGATGAATCCATCTGATTGCAGCCTCAGCGCCACTGTGCCTACGGCTTCACCCTGCTCAATGCGGAATTCTCTCTCTCCACCCGCCGGGTCCAGAGGGCGTGTCAATAGACCATCGTGCCAGATCAGGCGTGCAGAGTATTGCAGCATTCCCCAGGGTCCCAGAGCAGGGTTCGCCTTCCCGTATACGTTCGCGGCGCGGATCGGGATATAGAGCACTGAGAGCATCATCAAGCAGACCAGTATAAGGGCAGCGGTGACAGGAAAAACAGGACGGCGGTTGGAGTTTCGGCGTGGCATGGTCAGACTCGGTTCGGGTTGGCATCAAGGTAGGAGCGCAGGATGAAGACGGCCGCCAGGTCATCCATATGACCTGCGCGATCTCTTCGCCGCCCTCCCATTTCCAGGCGCGTCTGGCGCGCCTCCTGCGTCGAGAAGGATTCGTCCCAGAGCAGGATCGGGATGCTTGTTTGGGATCTCAACGCTTCGGCAAAGCGCCCCGCCCGCCGGCCTGCCAGATTGGGGCGGCCTTCATCATCGAAGGATTGCCCCACGACGATCAGCCCCGCCTCCTGCTGGAGCGCGATTCCGGCGACCTGTGCGGCATCCACAAGTCGCGAGACATGCTCGATCACCTGCAGGGGGCGCGCCAGGGATTCGGTCGGATCGCTGATCGCAAGCCCGATCCGCTTTTCCCCATGGTCAATGGCCAGGATTCTCATGCTGGTATATGTTCGGCCTCAGCGGACGGTTATCGTGCTGCGGAAGGGCAGGATCGGCATCCAGGGCCACCAGTGGGGAGTGATGACAATCTCTGGTTGCTTCTCCCATTTGGAGAATCCCGAAAGGATCGAAGCGGCCTTTGCTGGCGATTGCCATCCCAACATTCCCGGGATGGATGCAATGTCCGGGCTGCGCAGCAGGCGCCGCTCCACACGCATCTGCCAGCGCGTCACCCCTTCAGCGTCCGTTCGTGGAACGGCCACCTGACTGTAGGACAATAGGTCATTTGCCGGCTGGAAACCCTCCGGTAAACCTGCGTTCAGGGCTGATGCCGCCAGCCTCTCCAGATCCGTGGTTGAAATGATCCGGTAGCCGAACTCGACTCGCGCCTCCAGCGTAAGTACCGGGCCCGTCCCGCCGGGTGGAGGATCAAAGTTCGCATCTACCACCCGCAAGGCACTTCCGGTGTCTTCGAGGAGCATTTGATCGGCTTGCAGCCTCTCCCTGAGTGTAGCCTCCGCCGTGGGCAGCAGGCTGGCAGTGAGCAGCTTGATCGCCCGGCTCCGATCTCCCTCATTGGGACCGCTCACTTCCTGGTCGCTCCCACCCGTGATCGGTTCCAGGTTATCCACCGCTGCCAGCAATCCCATCGGTCCGTCGATCGCCTGGAGCGTCCCCGCCTCCAGGTTGCCCATCGCCCCAGCCTGCAGCGCTTCAACGGGCACCTCCGCGATCTCATCCACGCCGGCTGCCAGGTGTGTGAGATTCAGCGTTCTAAAGCGGATTTCCGGGCTGGCAGGGGCGAAGACCACCGTTCCAGCGGGGATCTCCACCTCCTCTTGCGACAGGTTGCGGAAGCGCACCACTCCTCGCGCGGTTGTCTGCGGAAGCGTGAGCATATGTCCACTGACGTCCATTTTCCAGGTGCCGGTAAGGACGACCTTTTCCTCATGTGCAGGGACCATTCCGACCGCCGGGCCCGGCTCCGATACGATGGCGGCAGAAACCGGCACTGTCAGGCTCTGGACTCGCGATTCCGGATACAGGATGATCGAGGCTCGCGGGACGAAGATGCTGACTATCGCCAGTACACCCATCACGCCCAGGGTAAAGGTGAGGATCCTGGCGAGGAGGTTGGATCGCCACCCTGCCTCTGCCGGAATCGCCTCTCCGCGTAGAGTGCGCAGGTCACGCCGTGGAGGGCGCAGCACCCGCCGCATACGCACTGGATGCGCAGGCCACGCCTCTCTCTGTGCGGCAGCGCTCGACTCGAAGACAGGCAGGCCCAGGGCTTCAGCCTGCCTGCGGATCGAGAAGCCCCGCGAGACGACCGCAAGCTGCGCTCCCAGCGAATCCGCATGTCTTTGGAGCACTCTCAAGTCCACGGCACGCAGATCCACCGGTTCCCCTTTGGGCCAGACCAGCAGGATGCGCGGTGTCTTCGCCCAGGACAGCCGGTCGCGCACCGAGATCAGATCGTCATGTGATTCGAGCACGATGATCTGGGTTTTCATTCTCCCGGATTATAACCCGCCGCCCGCCTAACCGATCGACAGCAGCACAATCGTGCCGCCCTCCTGCTCTGTAATGGTGAGGGTCAGGACCTGATTATCCCTGGAATACACCTCAATGGGGAGTTCCTGTCCCGCGAACAGGCTGCTCCACCCCAGAGGTGGAAGCGCCGCC
>CAYMQX010000162.1:0-7038 GCA_964392495.1 uncultured Anaerolineaceae bacterium | reverse complement strand
TTCCATCTGCCTCCCATCCCCCGGGAGGGCCGCGACGAAGCCCTGCAGCAATACACAGACGAGATCATGGTGCGGATCGCGGCCATGCTCCCTGAAAAGAACCGGGGGGTCTACGCCCAGCACCCACGGCTCAAGGAATTGCTGAGGGAAGCCGCCCTGCCTGCTCCGGGAACCGTCGCGCAGATGGGCAGCCGGACTTAGACATTCAGGGCCGTACTCATTCCCCCAAAATGCACCCCCGCCTGCGCCTAACCCTGCGCGACGATATCGACCGAGATCTCCACCGCCGGAATCGTCCCCTGGTTCTCAAGCCAGTGCAGCGTGTTACGATCCTCGGGCCAGCCCACTCCAGGCCCGTAGTCCACAGCCGCCCCATTGCGATGGTCGGTGATCGTCCCCTGCAGAATATAGACGATCCCCGGCCTGTCGATATGGTCGTGCAAGGGGCCGAAGACGCCTCCAGCCTCGATGGTCACCATGCGCATCCGAAGCTGACGTCCGGCCATGCCCTCGATCTCAGGGCCAAGGTCGACCACAGCCAGCAACTCCACCTTGACGCCTTTCGTCTCAGGTGCCGCCTGTTCGCTGCTCATCGTGTGCTCCTTTCAACACTTCCAAAGTTCAATCGCACATTGATCCGCATTCCCGGGAGAGGGCAGGGAAATTATGGAGGAGAGTCTCTAAATGACCTCGCCCTGGCCGCGCTTGAGAAAACGCCCCATCCCGGAGGCGCCCTTCCACACCTCTCCATCCACGATCATCTTCCCGCGTAAAAAGACCTTTTCAGGATAGCCCGTCAATTCCCAACCTTCGTAGAGGTTGTAATCTGTCCGCTGGTGCGACATCCCCACACCATATTTGACCTTCTTCTCCGGGTCCCAGAGCACGATATCCGCATCCGCGCCGGGGACCAGGGCTCCCTTGCGCGGGTACAACCCGAAGATCTTCGCGGGATTGGTGCTCATATAGGCCACGAATTGGTTGGCGGTGATGCGCCCGGTGCACACGCCTTGTGTCCACAAGACCGGCATCCGGTCCTGGATGCCGGGCAGGCCGTTGGGTATCTTTGTAAAGTCGTCCCGGCCCAGTTCCTTTCCGGGGATGGCGATCTCGCGGCCTTCATAGCGAATGGGCCGGGTCCCATCGAAAAAGAAGGGACAGTGATCCGTGCCGATGGTTTGGAGTATGCCCTCCGAGAGGCCCTGCCAGAGCCGCTCGTTGTCGGCATGAGTGCGCATCGGAGGCGAACAGATCCACTTGGCGCCGTCCGGCCGGCGCAGATCATCAATGCTGAAGAAGAGGTAAGGCGGGCAGGTCTCGCCCATCACCCTGAGGCCGCGTTCACGGGCATACTTGAGCATGTCCACCTCTCCGGCCACGTTCATGTGGACGATATAGACCGGGGCTCCCGCCTGCTCCCCCATGGCCGCCATATGCAGGGTGGCTTCCACCGCCCCCCACGCAGGCCGCGTGACCGCATGGTACTCCGGAGAGGTGTGACCGGCCGCCAGCGCTTCAGGGACAAGATGTTCGATCACGTCGCCGTTCTCACAGTGCGCCATGACCAGCATCCCGTTATCCCTGGCGATGCGCAGCGCCTGGAAGATGCCGTCATCGTCCAACCGGAGGCGGCCGTTGTAGGCCGTAAAGACCTTCAGGGTGGTGATTCCCAGATCGCGCAAGGAAGGGATCTGCGCGGCGATCTTTTCATCGAAGCGGGTCAGATTCATGTGGAAGGAGTAGTCGATGGCCGCCTTGGCGGCCTTCTCCATCCACAGGTCCACCGAATAGCCAAAGCCCTGCTCCTCCAGGACCACGAAATCCATGGCCGTCGTGGTTCCGCCGAAGGCGGCCGCCTTGTGTCCCGTGTAATGATCGTCCGAGGAGACCGTACCGAACATGGGCAGGTCGAGATGCACGTGCGGGTCGATGCCGCCCGGCATGACGAGCCTTCCCGAGGCATCCACCACCTCCGCCCCGTCCGTGGGCAGGCCGAGGCCCACCTGCGTGATCTTTTCGCCCTCGATAAGGAGGTCGGCCTGGAAGGTGTCCGAGGCGGTCACAAGCGTTCCGGATCGAATGAGTGTTTTTGACATGCTTTCCTCCAGGTATTTCCCATGCCGGAGAAATACGATGGTCAATTCCAATATTGGCTCTCATTACCTGGCCGCAAGTGGCCAGAAGATGGGCAGGATGCTCATGATCACGATTAACAACAGCACTGTCAAGGGCAGTCCCACGCGGAAGAAATCGCTGAACTTGTAACCGCCGGGACCCATCATCAGGATATTTACCGGATGCCCAAGCGGGGTGATGAAGGCCAGGGAGGTCGCCAGAGCGACGCCCATCGCCAGGGCGCGCGGGTCCAAACCCGCCAGGTTGGCGGCCTGGATCGCGATCGGCGCGATCACCGCCGAGACGGCCGCGCCCTTCATGGACTGTGCCAGCAGCACCGTCAGGAGCAGCAGGCCCAGCAGCAGGGCCAGGGGGCCGTACGGCCTGAGCCAGTCTGTCAATGTAGTGGCGAACAATCCCGTGGTACCGGTCTTGGTCATGGCGATCCCCAGCGGAAGCATGCCGGCCACCAGGAATATGATCCGCCAATCGACCACGCGATACACCTGTTCCATGGTCACAATATTTGCGATCACCATTACGAGCGCCCCGCTCAACATCACCTCCGGCACAGAGAAGGGGCCGATGGCGGCCATCAGGAGGGTCAGAATGAAGATAGCCACGGCGGGCCAGGCTTTATGCGATAATTCCTGGCCTGGCCCGTCCTCGCTGCTCAGTACGATCAGGTCCGGATCCGAGTGCAGCATGGGCAGGCGGTCCCGGGGTCCCTGCAGCAGGAGCGCATCTCCAAAGGACAGGCGAAGGTCCCTCAATCCTGTACGGAAAACGCGCTCGCCGTTCCAGACCGCCAGGACGGTCATCCCGAATTTCTCCCGGAAGCGCGCTTCCTTGAGCGTCTCCCCGATCAACTGCGATCGCGGCGAAAGTGCGGTTTCAAGGATCACAACCGAGGCGGATTCCAGGTCCTGCTCATGGTAGGGCCGCATGGGCAGGATCTCAAGGTAGGCTCCGTGACCCTCGGGCTGGTGAAATTCCTCCAAGCGGCCCTCCACCAGCATGACATCATCGACCCCAAGCTCGAACTCGGGTTTGGGCGCCAGAATGACGCCCCCGTTCCGCTCGATGGCCACAACGTTCAGCCGGTGTTTCTCCCTCAAGGTGCTTTCCGAAAGCTTCTGACCGATCAGGGTCGAGCCCTCCGGGATGCGCGTCCGGAACAGCCTCTCACCGAGCTGGTACATGTGAAGTAGATCGTCCTCCGCCTGTCGCATCACTTCTGCGCGCTCGGCGGAAGGCCCGGATGGAAGCAGATGCCTGCCCCAAAGCGTCATGTATGCGATCCCTGTCACGGCCACCGGCAGTCCGACTGGAAGGAAATCCAGGACGCCAAAGCCTTTGTAACCGTGATCCCTCAACACACCGCTGACCACGATATTCGTCGTCGTGAACAGTGTCGCCGTCCCTCCCAGCAGTGTGCCGAAGGCAAGGGGCATCAGCAGGCGGGACAGCCGGACACCGGAGTTGCGCGCGGCAGAGGAAGCCGCCGGCAGCAGGATGGAGGCGACCGCAATATTGTTCATGAACAACGACATGAAAGCGCTGGTCGACATGAGGACAAAGGTCAGGCGCGCCTCACTTCCACGCGCCGCGGTCACAAGCATTTCACCCACCCGGCGGGCGATTCCTGTCACTTCCAGCCCGTGCGCCAGCACAAAGATCGCCAGAAGTGTGATGACAGCCGGGTCGCTCAATCCGGAGAAGACCTCCTGCGGGGTCAGGACGCGGCTCAAGCCCAGGGCAACCAGCACCAGGAGGGAGATCAGGTCAATGGACAGCCGCTCGGTGAGAAAGAGAATGATCGCCGTGACCAGGATGGCAAGCGTAATGATAAGGCCGCTATTCAAGTCTCCTCCGTGGCGTGAAATCCCGTTCCGAATAAAACCCGCCGCTCTCCATTTCGAGAGGGCCAGGCGCTGCCAGGCCGCGGCCCTCGGATGACCCTGGATTCCTGCCGTTCGGATGCCGTCTTTCGACCCCGCGAATGGCCCCGCTGCTCCTTACCACCCGGCTCCGTCCGGCGCAGCGGATGGGTATGCTGCTCCCGGCTCCTTAATGCCGAGCAGGGCCGCCAGCACCTCGGGAGGGATATCCATGCCGGGCAGGTCCGCCTGCTCCGGCTGGCTGAGCGCGGCGCGCTCGCGCAGCGACCTCCACAAGGACTGGCGTTCCTCTCCCTCCACCACCAGGTCGTTCAGGGTGCTGGCGTTCAGCAGGTACTCCCCGGTGGAATAGAGAAAGGTGAGCCGCTTCCATTTGTCCGCCCTGACGGGGCGCGGCAGCTTTTCCAGTGCGCCCAGTTGGAGCTTGAAATACTCTTCACCGGCGCGGGGGTGATCGGGCTCATCCCGCAGCAGCTCGGCGCGCGTGGTCAGTTCATGACCCCGCACCTCCGCCGCAAACTCGATCTGCCCGGAACGCTCTCCGAACGAAGCCGGCTGGTAGAAGGCCAGATAATCCACAGCCACCACCTTCGGCGCACTGCGAAGGGGGATGCGGTACCAGCCCAACAGCCGGGCGATCTCCAGGTCGCGCGGAGAAGGCACCAGGCAGACCAGGACCAGATCGGTTTTGGAAAGCATGGCCTTATTTTATACCCATCCTGAGGGGCTTGACGAGATGGGGTTTTTTTGTGAAAATAATCACATGATGAAACAAGATTTGATGAACATCACGATTTGCAGCCTTCAACCTTTGCGTGTGATCTTCAGGGAGTGCGTTTTCAAGGATCCCGGGAACCCCTGCTCCAAACAGATCCAGCAGACTTTCCAATTCTTGCGCGAGTGGTCGGCCTGCATGGGGCTGAACCCGGCGGAATTGATCGAGGTGGGTGTCCCTGTGATCAAGGCCGGGCGCCTCGCCGCCTATACCTGCTGCCTGGAATACGTCCTCCCGGCCATTGACGAAAGTGCACCGGTCAGCCTGGGCGAGCTTCCCGGCGGTACTTACGCCGTGCTGCGCGTGGAAAACTCCCCGGCGTGCATCGAGCAGGCGGTATGGCAATTTCAGACCGGCTATCTTCCCGAACATGCCCTGACCCAGGACCCCTGCCGCCCGGTGTACGAAATATTCCACGGGCAGGATCTGGAATATTGCATCCCGCTCATCAAATAAAAAAACAGCCGGAGGGAAAAACCCTCCGGCTGAATTCTTCCAGGGCTTTAGTAACCCAGCCCCACTTCCTTGTTGAACTCCACGATCAGCGCATCGATCTCATCAGCCTGCTTCTGGACGGCGGTCCAGTAATCCGGCTGGTACCATTGGGCCTGGATCTCAGCATAGGTTCTGCCCTGCTGTTCCACCCAGGTGTAATACTTCAGGTTATGCACCCGGCGGCGGTCGGTGTAGCGCAGTTCCAGCATGTTATCGGTGGACTGGCCGTGTAGATAACGGGCAAAGTCCGCGGCCGCGCTGCTTTCGGTATATTCGCCGAACTCCTGCTGCATCTCATGGATGCGCGAGCGGTACAGTTCCATCGAATCGGTCAGTACCGTAATCATGATGTCGTTGGGGCCCATCTCGTAGTACTTTGCGGTCTTGATGGCGCTCAGCACATTTGAGATGCCGGAGAAACCCAGCAGGTCGAGCTGTGAAACGACCGCCTCGGGGACTCCCTTCTCGACCAGGTAGGCGCGCCCCGTCTCCTCGTTGAACAGCCGCGAGATATTGACGACCGCCTGATCGTCAATGGCCACGACCACGTCCGTGTTCTTCGTGTTGTGGATCCACGGCACATGCTTGTCGCCGATGCCCTCGATGCGGTGTGCGCCGAAGCCGTTCTCCAGCAGGGTCGGGCACTGCAAGGCTTCGCTCGCCACGATCCTGCTTTCGGGGAAGAGCTGTTTCATGTAATCGCCGCTGGCGATGGTCCCCGCGGAACCGGTGGCGGAGGCCATGCCGCGGTAGCTGTCTCCGGGCCTCATGGCCTGCTTAAGGACCTCTTCCATCGCATGGCCAGTAACCTCGTAGTGCCAGAGATAATTGCCAAACTCCTCGAACTGGTTGAAGATCATCAGCTCCTGGCCGGATTGACGCAGTTCCTTGCACTTATCGAAGATCTCCTTCACGTTGGACTCGGAGCCAGGCGTCTTGATGGTCTCACCGGCGACCTTCGAAAGCCATTCAAAGCGTTCGCGCGACATGCCTTCAGGCAGGATGGCGATCGATTCGCACGCCAGCAGGGCTGAGTCGTAGGCGCCGCCCCGGCAGTAGTTTCCGGTGGAGGGCCAGACCGCCTTTTCGGTGGTCGGATCGAACTGCCCCGTCACCAGGCGGGGGACCAGGCAGGAGAAGGCCGCACCGACCTTGTGTGCGCCGGTCGGGAACCACTTGCCCACCAGCACGAGGATGCGGGCCGGAACCCCCGTCAGTGAAGGAGGCAGTTCCAGGTAATTGACGCCGCCGAAGGTCCCTCCCGATGCCGCCGGCTGGTTGTGCCAGTTGATACGGAAAAGATTACGCGGATGGAGGTCCCACAGACCGATGCCCTTCAATTCCTCCTTCACCTTCGCGGGGATTTTGGAGGGGTCCTTCATCTGGGCGTAGGTGGGGATGACGATGTTGCGCTCACGGGCGCGCTGGATGGCGTTCTTGCGACGGGCACTGTCAATGCTCAGGTCGATGGTGGTCATGCGGTTCTCCTTGCGAAGTTGTCTGACAACTTGTATTATATCTCACAATCCGGGCCGTGACAAATACAGCCTTTCATTGGGCGCACTAAAAAATTGTAAGCATGGGGTACTCATGGACGCTGCACTCCCACCCTCGGAACGATACCACTTCAGCAGCAATTTCCTTGATGCCGGTGCAATAAAATGTTTCAAGGCCGGGGTGCCCACGGGTGCTGCAAATTTGTTTGGCAGGGATATTTCATGCAGCACAGGACGGAGCGGCCTGCGCCTCTTT
>CAYMQX010000161.1:0-7042 GCA_964392495.1 uncultured Anaerolineaceae bacterium | reverse complement strand
GATGAGATCCGCCATGTGCGCGGCGCTCAGATCGGCCTGATCTTCCAGGATCCGATGACCTCCCTCAACCCCGTGCTGACCATCGGTCACCAGCTCGCCGAGCCGCTCATGCTGCATATCGGCATGACCCGCAAGCAGGCCGACGAGCGCGCCGCCGAACTGCTCGGCATGGTCGGCATCCCCAACGCCTCCGACCGCCTCAAGGATTACCCGCACCAGTTCTCGGGCGGCATGCGCCAGCGCGTGATGATCGCCATGGCGCTATCCTGCAGCCCCCAGATCCTCATCGCCGATGAGCCCACCACCGCCCTGGATGTGACCATCCAGGCCCAGATCACCGACCTGGTCAAGCGCCTGCGCGATGAACTGGGCATGGCCATCATCTGGATCACCCACGACCTGGGCGTCGTGGCCGGCCTCGCCCAGCGCGTGGTCGTGATGTACGGCGGTTTTATCATCGAGGAAGCCCCGGTCAAGGAGTTGTACGCCAACCCCTCCCATCCCTACACCATCGGGCTGCTTGGCAGCCTGCCCCGTGTGGACGCCCAACTCCACGCCCGCCTGTATTCGATCGAAGGTTCGCCTCCCGTTCTGTATGACAAGCCCACCGCCTGTCCCTTTGCCCCGCGCTGCCAGTTCGCCCTCGAGCACTGCTGGAAGGAAAATCCCATGCTCGATCCGATCGCACCTGAGCACCGCATCGCCTGCTGGGTGGACACCAAGACCGGGAGACATCGATGATGAGCAACAACAACGGCAACACCCCCGAGCCCCTGCTCCAGGTTGAAGACCTGAAAATGTACTTCCCCATCTATCGCGGCGTTTTCCAGCGCCAGGTCGGCGCTGTGCGCGCCGTGGACAGTATCAGCTTTACGATCAACCGGGGCGAGACGCTCGGCCTGGTGGGTGAGTCTGGCTGTGGCAAGTCCACCACCGGGCGCGCCATCCTCCAGCTCTACAAGCCCACGGCCGGCTACGTCCTCTTTGATGGCGTGGACCTGGTCCACCTCAAGGGTGAAGAGCTGCGCAAGATGCGCCGCAGGATGCAGATGATCTTCCAGGACCCCTACGCCAGCCTCAACCCGCGCATGACCGTCGAGCAGATCGTCGGTGAGCCTCTCATGGTCCACAACGCCGCCACCGGCAGGGAGATCCACGAGCGCGTCGAGCACCTCCTGGATGTCGTCAAGCTCAACCCCTCCTTTGCCAGCCGCTATCCTCATGAGTTCTCCGGCGGCCAGCGCCAGCGCATCGGGGTGGCGCGTGCCCTCGCCCTCCAGCCCTCCTTTATCATCTGCGATGAGCCCATCTCCGCTCTGGATGTTTCCATCCAGGCCCAGGTGATCAACCTGCTCGAGGAGCTGCAGGAGCAGTTCAACCTCACCTATCTCTTCATTGCCCACGACCTCTCCGTGGTCCGGCACATCAGCGACCGCGTCGCCGTGATGTACCTGGGCGTCATCACCGAACTCGCCACCCGCGATGAGCTTTACAGCAAACCCCTGCACCCCTATTCGCAGGCCCTGCTCTCCGCTGTGCCGATCCCCGATCCCATTGCCGACGCCCAGCGCAAGCGTACGATTCTGGAAGGCGACGTGCCCTCCCCGGCCAACCCGCCCTCCGGCTGCCGCTTCCGCACCCGCTGCCCTATTGCCGAAGCCATCTGCGCCGAAGAACGTCCAGAGTTCCGTGAGATCAAGCCAGGCCACTTTGTCGCCTGCTTTTTCTCCGAGCGTTTCCTCTAATTTCTTTGTGACCCTCTTGGAAGGAGGTGATGCCCCCCTCAGGCAGTCCCATGACGACTCCGAAAGTACGTTCGTTTGTCCAAAATCCGTTTTCAGTATGTGAGGAGAAGAAAGATGCGTAAATCGTTTGCACTGTTCAGTCTGCTGGTCGTCCTCAGCATGGTGCTGGCGGCTTGCGGCGCTCCCGCGCCCACTGCCACCCAGCCCCCCGCCCAGGGCGGCGAAGCCACCCAGGCTCCGGCACCCACTGAACCCCCTGCCGCTGTTGGAGAATTCAAATCTCCTGATGCGACGACCTACTTCCGCCCCACCTTCGGTGACCCCGAGACCCTCGACCCCGCTCTCGACTACGAGACCGCGGGCGGCGAGATCGTAGCCAACGTCTACGAGACCCTGGTCTGGTACAACCGCGAGAAGGCCTCCGAGTTCATCCCCCAGTTGGCTGAATCCTGGGAGATCTCGCCGGATGGCACGACCTACACCTTCCACATCCGCAAGGGCGTGAAGTTCCATGAAGGCGGCGACCTGACCCCGTCCGACGTCGCCTATACGTTCCAGCGCGGCCTGCTCCAGGGCAGCACCGCCTCCCCGCAGTGGCTCCTCACCGAGCCCTTCTACGGTGTGGGCGTTGATGATATCTCCCTGGTGGTCGATCCCGAGGGCAGCCTCTATGACGACCGCGCCGCCCTCTCCGCCTTTGATGCGGCGGCCGTGAAGGCCGCCTGCGAAAAGACCCAGGCCGCCATCGTCGCTGACGACGCCGCCGGCACCGTCACCATGACCCTTGCCCAGTCCTGGGGCCCCTTCCTGGCGACCATCGCCAACAACTGGGGTTCCATCATGGACAAGGAATGGGTCGTTGAGAACGGTGGTTGGGATGGCTCCTGCGATACCTGGCAGAACTTCTATGCCTTCACCTCCGAAGATGACCCCTTCACCTCCATTGCCAATGGCACCGGCCCCTTCAAGCTGGACCACTGGACCAAGGGTGAGGAGATCGTCCTCGTCCGCAACGACGACTACTGGCGCACCGAACCCGCCTGGGAAGGTGGACCCACCGGCCCTGCCGCCCTCGAGCGTGTCGTGATCAAGAACGTCAACGAGTTCGGCACCCGCTTTGCCATGTTCCAGGCCGGCGATGCTGACTCCCTGGTCGTCGGCTCTCAGGCTGACTACGCCCAGGTCGACCCGCAGGTCGGCGAGGAGTGCGCTTACGACTCCTCCACCGGCGGCTTCAGCGCCTGCACCCCGGTCGGTGATGGCAGCGGTCCTTTCCGCCGCTACACCGGCATCCCGCAGGTCACTCACACCGACGTCTTCTTCAACTTCAAGATCTCCAGCAACCAGTACATTGGCTCCGGCGCTCTGGATGGCAACGGCATTCCTCCGGACTTCTTCGCCGATGTCCATGTCCGCAAGGCCTTCAACTACTGCTTTGACTGGGATACCTATATCCAGGACGTCCAGATCGGTGAAGGCGTTCAGACCATCACCATCCCTGTCGAGGGCATGCCCGGCTACGATGCCAATGCGCCTCACTACTCCTTCGATCCTGCCCAGTGCGAGGCTGAGTTCAAGCTCGCCGACGTGGACAAGGACGGCATCGCCGCTGGCGATGACCCCGAAGGCGATGTCTGGACCACCGGCTTCCGCTTCCAGGCCACTTACAACCAGGGCAACACCGCCCGCCAGTCCGTGGCCGAGATCCTGGCTGCCGATCTCTCCAGCGTCAACGACAAGTTCCTCGTCGAGGTCCTTGGTCTGCCCTGGCCTGCCTTCCTGCAGTCCCAGCGTGCGATGACCCTGCCGATCTTCATCAGCGGCTGGCTCGAGGACATCCACGACCCGCACAACTGGTACCAGCCCTACCTCACCGGCACCTATGGCCGCCGCCAGTCCCTGCCTGAGGATAAGGTCGCTGTCTACCAGGACCTGCTCAACAAGGGCGTTGCCGAGACCGATCCGGCCAAGCGCGCTGAGATCTACGCCCAGGTCAACCAGATCCAATACGACGATCCTTCGCTGATCCTGCTGGCGACCGCCACCGGCCGCCGCTATGAGCAGCGCTGGGTCCAGGGTTGGTACTACAACCCGATCTACTCCGGCATGTACTGGTACGGACTTTCCAAGCAGTAACCCGCCGGATCTCTTCCTCTAGACCCTGGGGGGCCTGGCAACAGGCCCCCCAGCCTTCCTCGCTTTTGACATCCGCAGCTTAATGAAGGTCCGCCGCTTTCATTCCGCTCCGGATGGCAAAAAATAGCAAGAATTGAGGTGCCACGATGACAAACTTTATCATCCGCCGTTTGCTGCTGGTCCCGCTGCTCCTGTTCGGTGTGACGGTCCTGATCTTCGCCATGCTGCAGTTCCTCAGCCCCATCGAGCGCTCGGCTCTCTACGTGCGCGATATCCCCAAGAACGACCATGCCGTTCAGGGCATCATCCGGCAGTACGGCCTCGACCAGCCCCTCTATATCCAGTACTGGCGCTGGCTGGTGGGCACAACCGGCCCCGATGGCGAGCGCAAGGGGGGCATCATCTACGGCGATTTCGGCTATTCGCGTGTCGCCTCACAGCCCGTGGCTGACCTGATCAAGAACCGCTTCCCCAACACTCTCGATCTCACCATCTGGGCCATTGCCCCGGTCATCTTTGTCGGCATCTGGCTGGGCGTGCAGGCTGCCGTCCATCAGAATGGCCTGATCGACCAGGCCGCCCGCATCTTCAGCATCGTCGGCACTTCCTTTCCGACCTTCGTGTTCGGCCTGCTCGTGCTCATGATCTTCTATGCCAACCTGAAATGGTTCCCACCCGGGCGCCTCTCGGACTGGGCCAACCAGATCGTTAATGCCGACGCTTTCCACCGCTACACCAGCCTGCTCACCTTTGACGCACTGCTGAACGGTCGCTTCGATATCTTCCTGGATGCCCTGCGGCACATGTTCCTGCCCATTCTGACCCTGTCCTATATCAACTGGGCCACCTTCCTGCGCGTCACGCGTTCCTCCATGCTGGAGACCCTGCGCATGGAGTACGTCACCACCGCACGCGCCAAGGGCCTCTCCGAGCGGGATGTGATCTACAAGCACGCCCAGCCCAACGCCATGCTCCCTGTGGTCACCCTGGCCGGCTTCTCCGTCATTGGCCTGCTCGGCGGCGTCGTCATCACCGAGACCGTCTTCGTCTATCCCGGCATCGGCGCTGCGGCTGCCCAGGCGGCTTCCCAGCTCGATGTGGTCACCGTCCTGGGTTTTGCCCTCTTCAACGGTTTGATCCTCATCCTTTCCAACCTGGTGGTCGATATCCTCTACGCCTTTATCGACCCCCGCGTGCGCCTTTCGTAGGAGATCCCCATGGCTCAGACTGCTGCCCCCTCCGGTGACAATTCCCTCCTCGGCGAGACTACTGCCGTCCGGCATATTGGCCGCCTGGAGCGCCTGCTCGGTCCAGAGAGCTACCGCATCCTGATGGGGCTGCTCAAGACCCCGGCCTCCATTGCCGGCTTCGTCTTGATCGGCATCTTCATCTTCATTGCGGTCTTTGCTCCGGTCATTGCCCCGCCTGTCACCCCCAATGACCCCTTTAAGATCCCGCGTGACGGCTTCAGCCCCAACCCCCGCCCCCCGGGCGCGGAGTGGAAGCGTAACGTCCCCGACCTTCCCTTCTGGTACAAGCCCCTCACCGGCCAGGACAAGTGGACCCACCTGATGGGTGTTTCCACCGGCCAGTATGATATCTTCTATGGCATCGTATGGGGTACCCGCACCGCCTTCAAGACCGGCCTGATCGTCGTCCTGTCCACCGTCCTGATCGGCATCCTCGTGGGTTCCGTTTCCGCCTACTACGGCGGGTTGGTCGATAACATCATTATGCGTTTCGTGGATATCATGCTGACCCTCCCGTTCCTGCTGGCAGCCCTCATCCTGGCTGCAGTGCTGACGCCCCGCATCGGGAAGAGCCTGTATCCGGCGGTCATCGCACTTGTCACCTTCGGCTGGATGGGCTACGCCCGCATCATCCGCGGCGATATCCTCTCGGTCAAGGAGCGCGACTATATCATGGCTGCCAAGGTCATCGGCGTCAAGGACAGCCGCATCCTCTTCCGGCACATCATCCCCAACGCGGTCTTTCCCACCCTGGTGCTGGCTTCCCTCGCCATCGGTGATGTAGTCCTCTCCTTTGCCGCCCTTTCCTTCCTTGGTATCGGCACGGAGATCGGCTACGCCGACTGGGGGCAGGTCCTCTCCTTCGCCCGCAACTGGATCACCAGCCTCAATACATACTGGTACATCATCATCTTCCCCGGCCTGACCCTCGTGCTTTATGTCATGGGCTTCAACCTGGTAGGCGATGCCATGCGGGATGTGCTCGACCCGCGCATGCGCGGCAAGACCTAGGTCGTGCAGATCAAGATCCTCTTCAGGCTCATTTCCGCCTCTTTCGGAATAGCGCTGCTCACCGCAGCGCTATTCTTCAATACCGGCGCGGCCCATGCTCCCTTGCAGGTGCAGGTCACTCCCACCGTGGACCGCCTCGCCCAGCCCACCCTGCCGCCCTCCCCCTCCCAGGCCGACCATGGTGCGCAGGTCTGGTGGCTTTCCTGCCTGCCCTGTCATGGTGACCGCGGTCAGGGCCTCACCGACGAGTTTCGCCTCACCTATCCCCCCGAGGAGCAGTATTGCTGGGAATCCGGCTGTCACGGCGCCCGCCCCTATGATCAGGGCTTCACCCTGCCCACGCAGATTCCCGCCGTGATCGGACCGGGGGCGCTGCTAAAGTTTCCCAATGCCGCCGTCCTGCATGCCTATATCGCCGCCGCCATGCCCTTCTGGAAGCCCGGCAGCCTCGCCGAGGCTGACTCCTGGTCTGTGACCGCCTTTATCCTCCGACAAAGCGGCCTCTGGGAGGCGCAGGAGGAGCTCTCCGCTGACAATGCCCAAAGCATCTCGATCGGCCCTGCCGCCCCAGCCCCCACACCCACACCTACTCCCACCCCCGCATCTGTTCCCTCCCTCCCGAACAGCCTGCTGGCCGCCATCATCCCGGGCATCGCTCTCCTGATCCTGCTTCTCTTCCTCACCCGCTTCCTGCGCCGCCCCCCCGAATGACCATAGATCGTTGCGACGGGATCAGCAGATGCTGTCGAGTCTATGTCCCTGAAGCAACCCGCTCATTACCTGAAACGTAGTGGCGGATTTATTCGTCCAAGTGTTAGATTGCACCTCCTCCCACCCCAATACCCTCGGTGTGAATCTGTCTTACCCGTGTCGATCCGTGTTCCTTATGTGCCCTTACCC
>CAYMQX010000160.1:0-7054 GCA_964392495.1 uncultured Anaerolineaceae bacterium | reverse complement strand
ATGACCGGCCCCAGCCCCAGCGTCGGACCGCTGTCCAGCGCGAAGCTGTCCCAGCCGCCTGTCCCCGGCCCTTTGGCAAAGGTCACATCCAGCACCACGGCCAGGTCGGGGCGCAGCCCGAAGGCCGAGGTGGCGGCCCCGGCCATGGTGGTCTCCTCCTGGACGGTGGCCGCCGCCCACACATCCCAGCGGTGGGAGCGCGAGCGCAGTTCCTCCAGCGCAAAGGTGAGCGCCGCCACCGAGGCGCGGTTATCCAGCGAATGACCGCTCAGCGCCCCACCCGCCAGTTCCACGGGCTGCGTATCCAGTGAGACCAGGTCGCCGGTCTGCACGCGGCGTTTCACCTGCGCGGGTGTCAGCCCGGTATCCACGAAAAGATATTCCAGTGCGGGGAAGCGCCCGCGCTGCTCCTCGGGGAGCAGGCGCGGCGGGGGCAGCGAGACCACCCCGGGCAGATCGCCGCCCGCCGTATGCACACGCACAGGCGTCCCCGGCAGCAGGCGCGGATCGGCATCGCCCACCGCGGCCAGGCGCAGGAACCCATCGTGCAGGCTCTGCACCATCAGCCCGATGGCGTCCATGTGCGCGGCCGCCAGCAGTGATGGGCGCGGAGAATCCCCGCTGCCCTTCTTCAGCGCGTGCAGCGAGCCGAGCCGGCTGACCTGCAGTTCATCGGCCAGCGGCTTCCAGCGCGCTTCGATCCGCCGCCGCACAGGCCCCTCATGTGCCGAAAGCCCCGAAACCTCCAGCAGGGATTTCAGGAAGGGCAGCAGGTCATCCATGGGTCAGGGGGAGATGAGCGGCGTAAGCGGTGTGAGGGTGGGCGTAACGCTCGGCGTGACCGTAAAGGTCGGGACGGTGGGGGTGGAGCTTGGCGTGGGCGAGGGCGTCCACGTGGCGGAGGGTGTCGTGGGTGTCTCCGTCAGTGTGGGCGTCCATGTCCAAGTGGGAGTCCAGGTAAAAGTCCATGTGGGGGTAAGGGTCGGCGTCCAGGTGGGCGAAGGCGTAAAGGAGGCCGTAAAGACCGCCGTGATGCTCGGCGTAAGGGTCGGCGTGAGGCTGGCGGTGGCGCTCGGCGTGAAGGTCAGGGTCTGGGTGGGGGTCGGCGTGACCAGTTCTCCCGGCCCCGGGGCCAGCAGCAGGGCGATCCCCCCCACGCAGTAACAGGGAACGGTGAAAAGAATGATGGTGGTCAAGACCAGCCTCAGCCTCGCACGGGGGTCGGTGCTGTCGCGCATACGCGTCGTATTATAATCCATTCACATGATCCCCCTTAAGCTGCACATTTCCGGCTTCCTTTCCTACCGCCAGCCCGTGGAGCTGGACTTCACCAGCTTCGAGCTTGCCTGCATCTCCGGGCAGAACGGCGCGGGCAAGTCCTCCCTCCTGGATGCCATCACATGGGTGCTCTTCGGCGAGGCCCGCAAACGGGATGAGTCGCTCATCAACCTGCAGTCCAAAGCCGCCGAGGTCTGGCTGACCTTCGCCTACGAGGGCAGCGTCTTCCGCATCCAGCGCAGCCTGCCACGCGGCAAAAGCGCCCTGCTGGAGTTCCAGGTGCAGGATGGGGAGGAATGGCGCCCCCTCTCCGAGCGCACCGCCCGCGACACCCAGAAGCGCATCGAGGAAGTCCTGCGCCTCGATTACAACACCTTCATCAACGCCTCCTTCCTCCTGCAGGGGCAGGCGGACCAGTTCACCCAACAGGTCCCCGGCAAGCGCAAGGAGGTGCTGGGCAGGATCCTCGGCCTGGAGGCCTGGGACACCTATCGCGAGCGCACCGCCGCCCGCCGCAAGGAGATCGAGAGCCGCGTGGACGAGATCGATGGCCGCCTGGCCGAGATCGACTCCGAACTGGGAGAGGAGGCCCCCCGCCGGGCCCTGCTCCAGGAGCTGGAGGAGCGCCTCCGGAACCTGACCGCCGCGCGCAGCGCCCAGGAGCAGACCCTGGAAACCCTGCGGCGCATGGCCGCAGCGCTCGAAGACCAGCGCAAACTGGCCGCCGCCCTGCTTACCGGCCTGGAACGCTCGCAGTCTGCCCTCGCCTCCCTGGAGCAGCGCAGGACGCAGAAGCTGGAGGAGCAGGCCGCCTATGAGGAGCTGACCTCCCGCGCCGCACAGATCAAGGCCGCCTACCAGGCCTGGCAGTCCGCCCGTGAGGAGCTGGGGCGCCTCGATTCCGCCGCCGCCCGCTTCCGCCAGCAGGACGAGAGACGCCAACCCCTGCTGATGGAGATCGAATCCGCCAGAGCCCGCCTGCTGGAGGAGTGCGCCGGGCTGGAGCGCCAGTCCGCCGGGCTGGAGGAGCTTTCGGCCACCCGCCTCACGCTGGAGGCCGAAGTGCAGGCCGCCCGCGGGCAGGTCTCCGCGGCCGAGGCCCGCCTGGCGGAGCGCCTCCAATTGGAGGAGCAGGCCCACCTCTCCCGCGAGCAGCAGGTGGATCTGAAAGCCGAAAACGAGCGCCTTAAAAAGGAGATGAACGACCTCAAGGAGCGCATCGAAAAGCTCAAGGTCGCCCAGGGTGCGGCCTGCCCATTATGCGGGCAGTCCCTCAGCGAGCAGCACCGCCTCGAGACCCTCGACGGGCTGGAGGCCGAGGGCACCCGTCGCGGTGACGCCTTCCGCGCCAACCGCCTCGAGCTCGATTCCCTCACGGGGCAGTTGGATGCCTGGCAGGAACGCCTGCGCGGGCTGGCCCCCGCCGAGCAGGAACGCCTCCAGGCCTCGGGCAGGGTCATGCAGCTCAGCGAGCGGCTGGATTCCCTCCTCTCCCGCGCCCGCGAATGGGAGCAGGGCGGCGCCCAGCGCCTGAAGGAGCTTGCCGGGCTGCTCGGAACCGGCGCGTACGCCCCGGAGGCCCGCCAGAGCCTGGCGCAGCTCAACAGGGAACTGGCCGCCCTCGGTTATGACGCCGCCGCGCACGACGCCGCCCGCCGCGCCGAGGAGGAGGCCCGCCCCGCCGAGGAGGACTTCCGCCGCCTTGAGACCGCCCGCGAGGTCAGCCGCCAGATCTCCGGTGAGGTCCAGTCGCTGGAGGCCGACCTCCGCGAGCGCAGCCGCGAGGCCGCCGAACAGCAGAAGCAGTATGACGCGGTGGCCGCCGCCCTGGCCGCCGCCGCAAAAGACTCCCCCGACCCCGCCCGCGCCGAGGACGATCTGCTGCGCCTGCGCGAGCAGGAGAACCAGGTGCGCGACGAGGCCGGCGCCGCCCGCCAGAAGGTGGAGGTGCTCTCCACACTGCGGACGCGCCGTGCGGCCTTCGCCTCCCAACGCGAGGAGCTTAACCGTCTCATCGCCCGGCACAAGTCACTGGAGCGCGCCTTCGGTAAAGACGGCGTCCCCGCGCTGCTCATCGAGCAGGCGCTGCCCGAGATCGAGAACCGCGCCAACGAGCTGCTCGAACGCCTCAGCGACGGGCAGATGAGCGTCCGCTTCGTGACCCAGGCCAAATACAAGGACGCCAAACGCACCGACCTGAAGGAAACCCTGGAGATCCAGATCAGCGACGGGGCCGGGCTGCGCGATTACGAGATGTACTCCGGCGGCGAGGCCTTCCGCGTCAACTTCGCCATCCGCCTGGCCCTCTCCAAGGTGCTCGCCCAGCGCAAGGGCGCACGCCTCCAGACCCTGGTCATTGACGAGGGCTTCGGCTCGCAGGACGTTCACGGCCGCCAGCGCCTCATCGAGGCCATCAACCTCGTCAAGGACGACTTCGCCCGCATCCTCGTCATCACCCACCTGGAGGAGCTGAAGGACGCCTTCCCCACCCGCATCGAGGTCGAAAAGACACCCGAAGGCTCCAGCCTGCGTGTGGTCTGATCCCGGCCTCCCAGGGTCCGGCGTGAGATCCATCGCCGGGCCGGGCAGGGGTTTGGGGTTTGATTGATGCTCCCCCTGCTGCTCTCCAGCCTCACGCTCCTCCTTGGGCTCGCCATCCTCCGCTGGACGCACAGCCGGGGCCGCCTGGAGGTCCGCCTGGAGCCGGTGGCGCCCCCTGCCTCCGGGCCGCTCATCTCCGTCTGCGTGCCGGCGCGCAACGAAGAGCGCAGCCTCCGCCGCTGCCTCGAATCCCTCCTCGCACAGGACTACCCAAATTATGAACTGATCGTCGTGGACGACCGCTCGACCGATTCCACGCCGCGCCTGCTGCAGGAACTCGCCGCCTCCCATCCGCGCCTGCAAGCGCTGCACGGCGCGGAACTGCCCCCCGGCTGGGCCGGCAAGCCCCATGCCCTGCACCAGGCCGCGCTTGCCGCGCGCGGTGAATGGCTGTGCTTCGTGGACGCCGATACCTTCCTCGCCCCTGCCGCCCTTTCCGCCTCGCTTGCCGCGGCCCTTCAGACCCGCGCCGACCTCTTCACCCTGCTCACCTTCCAGGAGATGGGCAGCTTCTGGGAGAAGACCATCCTGCCGCTCGTCATGACCGCCCTCTCGGTGGGCTTCTCCCCGGCCCGCGTCAACGATCCCTCACGCCGCGACGCCATCGCCAACGGGCAGTTCATCCTCATCCGCCGCTCAGTCTATGCGGAGGTGGGCGGTCACGCTGCCATCCGCGGCAGCATCGTGGAGGACAAGGCGCTCGCCGAGCGGGTCAAGTGGAGCGGCCGCCGGCTGGTCCTCGCCGACGGGGCGGCCCTGGCGCGCACCCGCATGTACACCTCCCTGCCGGCGCTCTGGGAGGGCTGGACGAAGAACGTGTACCTGGGCCTGCGCGATCGCCCCGACCTGCTGCTGCTGGGAGCCTTCGGCGCGCTGCTCCTGCTGGCCGCCTGCCTGCTGCTCCCGCTCCTGCCGCTGCCCGGCCTGCTCTGGTATCTGCGCGGCGGCGGCTGGAGGGCGCTGGCGGCGCTGCTCGAGGCGCTGCTCCTGTGGGCTGCCGTGCTCGCGGCGCGCGCCCGTGCAGCGCGCGGCATGGGTCTCTCCGGTTGGTGGGCGCTCACCACCCCGCTTGGAGCCGGGGTCTTCGCCGCCATCATGATCGTCTCCGCCTGGAAGGTCCTCTCCGGCCGCGGCGTCACCTGGAAGGGGCGCACCTACACGCCCTGATTCAGCCCGCTGCTGCTTACACGCAACTCAGCTTAGGGCTTTCCCCCTCGTCCCACAAACCACGACTGTTTCGTGGGGAATTACTACGAGAAGCAGGGCTTGCTCGGCCCAGGTCTCCCGACCAGGCCGCCTCCTGACCACAGGTCTCCCCGGGTCGGGGTCGGGCTTATTCGCTTCGCTTGGAGTCCCATGACATCCAGACCCCGAAGGTTTCCTTCGTTATCCCGTGTCCCGCTTGGCAAAGCTGCCTGGCATAACGGGACGAAGGTCAGGCAGGGCAAACCTCCAGGGTCTCTTGGGCGGCTCCTCTGTTATCGCTTCGGGGACGATGTCCGCTTCGCTTCGGTTCCGCGCGAGACTCGCGTTGAGCGAAAACGAAACGCCGGGGGGGTTGGGTCCGCAGGCGGCCCTTCCCTCCTCGCAGGCCGCCCCGCATGGTGGTATAACACAGTCAGCCTCAGGCTGATTCCCTTTCAGGAGTGATCTCAATCATGAAACTGGCTGTTGCAGGTTCCACAGGTATTTACGGACGTACTGTCATCCCCATGTTTTTAGAGCAGGGCTGGCAGGTGCGCGCCCTGGCGCGTTCGGCGGAAAAGGCCAAAAGGCTGCTCCCCCCTGGCATGGAGGTGGTGGAATGCGACCTGCTGGCCTCCGATATCGCCCGGAACATGCCCTCCATCCTGGAGGGCTGCGAGGCGGTCCTGCACCTCGCCACCTCCATCCCCTCGGACTCCTCCGCGCCCAACGCTTGGGAGGCCAACTCCCGTCTGCGCACCGAGGCCGTCCGGATGCTCCTGGACGCCTCGCTCCAGGCCGGGGTCAGGCAATACATCCAGCAGAGCATCACCATGGCCTACCCCGATTGCGGCGAGAATTGGGTCAGCGAAGATACTCCCCTGGACAGCTCGCCCGAACGCGTATCGCCCTGCGGCCCGGTCATCGCCATGGAAGGGATGCTGCGCGCCATTCCCACCGACCGGCTGAGCTGGTGCATCCTGCGCGGCGGCTCCTTCGTCGGTCCCGGCACCTTCCAGGAGCGCGCCATCGAAAACCTGCGCCTCGGGCGGGAGGTCATCCCCTGCCACGGGCAGAATTTCCTCTCCCTCATCCACGTCGCGGATATCGCCTCGGCCACCGTGGCCGCCCTCCAGCATGCGCCCGCCGGCTCGACCTTCAACATCGTTGATGAGCCGCTGCGGCAGCATGAGTATTATGACCGCCTCGCCGCTTCCATCGGCGCGGAGAAACCCCGGCGGGACGTGAACTCGAACTGCCCCCCCTCCTGGCGCTGCACCAACCAGCACGCCCGGTCGGTCCTGAACTGGCGGCCCACACACAGCCTCATCCCGGCATAGCGAGCCGGCCCCGCAGTCCTGCCGAGGGCAGGCAGGGAAGCCTTCGGGCTCCATCCCCTGCCTGCCCTCTTCATTTAAAGCTGCCCGCCCCTCCCACCGGTACGCTGCCTGTACCGTATTTCAAAACTGCCCGCGTTAATGTGACAAATGTCACAACCTCTTCCCACCTGCTCCCCTTATAATTAATCCTGCATTAATCATCCGGCCCTCCAAAGGTGAAGCCATGTCGAAAGTGCCCATCCTCATCGCAGCCGCAGCCGCGGTCATCGCCCTGGCGGCCTTCGTCTATGTGACCGGCGCCCCCGCCTACGCAGGCACCGCCTCCGAGACCTGCAACAACTGCCACGTGATGAACCCCATGTACGAGAACTACTATCATGCCGCGCACCAGCGCGCCGCCGAGTGCGCCGACTGCCACCTCCCCCACGAGAACCTCCTCGCCTACTACTTCGAGAAGGGACGGCAGGGCGCCCACGACGTGTACGTCTTCTCCACCGGCCAGACCCCCGAGATCCTGCGCGCCAACGCCCGCTCCAGGGGCATCATCCAATCCAACTGCATCCGCTGCCACGCCCAGACCGTCGAAGACATCACCATGGGCGCACAGCCCTTCGACCGCCAATGCTGGGACTGCCACCGCTCCGTGGCCC
>CAYMQX010000159.1:0-7058 GCA_964392495.1 uncultured Anaerolineaceae bacterium | reverse complement strand
GCCAGCCCGATCACCGACAGCATGAAATTGACGATCCACTGGCGTTGGATCCGCCAGGGGGCCATTCGATAAGCATGAACATATTGGTTGACTGCGTCCAGTTTCATGGCATCTCTCTAAATTGGTCCTGCTCTTCTGTGCTGCCCCGGCGGAAACTCTCCGCCTCCAGCAACCCCCGGTCTTTCCCTGTCTTGCTTTCCGTCCTTCAGATCTTCTCAGCCACCCGCAGCTTCGCACTTCGGGCTCTCGGGTTCTCCGCCGCCTCCGCCGCCGTGGCGGTCAGTGGCTTGCGTGTGATCTCCTTCATCAGCGCCGGGCGTTCCACCTCGTGGATTTGCTCGAATGGCGGGTTCACCCGCTCCCGGCTTTGTTCGCGGATGAACTCCTTCACGATCCGGTCCTCCAGCGAGTGAAAGGAGATGACCGCCAGCCTTCCCCCCGGACCGAGGCTCTTCAGCGCCTGCGGCAGCGTGTTCTTCAGCGCCGCCAGTTCCTCATTCACCGCGATCCGCAGCGCCTGGAAGGTGCGCGTCGCCGGGTGGATGCGCTCTCCCCGCCGGGGGAAGACCGCCTCGATCACCCTCGCCAGCTCGCCGGTGCTGTGCAGCGGTCGGGCCTTCACGATCGCACGAGCGATACGCCGCGCCTCCCGCTCCTCCCCATAGCGGAAGATCAACTCCGCCAATTCCTCCTGCGTCAGCCCGTTGACCAATTCCTCCGCACTGTGCGGCGCCCCCGGGCCGAAGCGCATATCCAGGGGACCGTCCTGCAGGAAGGAGAAGCCGCGCTCCGGGCGGTCGAACTGCATCGAGGAGGCGCCCAGGTCCAGCACGATCCCATCCACCGCCTCCCAGCCGGTCGCGGCCAGTTGGGCGGTCAGCGTTTCATGGGAGGCCTGGACCAGTCGAACGCGCTCCCCGAAAGGAGCCAAGGTCTCTCGGGCAAGTGCCAGCGCCTGCGGGTCCACATCCAGCCCCAGCAGCCGCCCTTCCGGTGCACAGGCCTCCAAAATGCCGCGGGCATGTCCGCCCGCGCCCAATGTGCAATCCACGTATCGCCCGGGGCTCCTCGGGCGTAGTGCCTGTATGATCTCCTGGTAAAGTACGGGTCGGTGCGGCGTGTTCTTCATGGCTGCCGGCAGTTCCGGGAGCCTTGCCGGCCCGCCGGTTCGCTCTCAGGCCTGCGTCCGGAGGTCCAGTGCCGCGTACCGCTGGCTGGTTGTGTCTGTGTCCTGCAGTTGGACCAGTGTTGCAGCCCAATCGCTGTCTGACCAGATTTCAAAGTACTCACCCTGCCCCACCAGGGTAACCTCGCCCTGCAGGTTGAAGATCTGCCGCAGGCTCAGCGGCATCAGGATGCGCCCCACCTTGTCGATCTCGACCGCCGCAGCATTCGAAAGCATCTGCCGGCGCAGCAGTCGGATGGTCGGGTCCGCCATGTTCATTTCCATCAGGCGGCGGTAAAATTCCATAAAGTATTCGGAGGTCATCACCATCAGACAGCGGTCCCATCCCTGCGTGATAAAGGCGCCGCCCACCAACTGCTGGCGATAGCGCGCTGGGACCATCAGCCGTCCTTTGTCATCGAGATTGTGGTGATCTTGTCCGAGGAACATTTGTGCTATAATACCCTTTAACTCGTGAACGCCGGGTCTGCCGGCGTCCTCCACTTTATGCCACTTTTTCCCACATTATACGGATTATGGGCTTTAATTGCAAGTAGTACTTTTGGAATCTCCTTGCATTCGTGAAATGTGATGATTTCCCCCTCATTTCTTCTACTCGAATCCCCCCGCTGGCAGGACTATGCCCTGCTCGATTCCGGCAGCGGTCTCAAGCTGGAACGCTTCGGCCCCTATATTTTCTCCCGCCCCGAATCCCAGGCCATGTGGAAACCCGCCCTCAACGAATCCGCCTGGCGCGAGGCCCATGCCTTTTTTGAGCCCTCCGCTGAGGAGAGCGGCGGTCATTGGATTTCCCGCCGTCCCATGCAGGACAAGTGGCAGATGCGCTACCCCCTCCCCTCCGGAACCGGTCCACACGAGCTTCAATTTTGGGCCATGACCACCCCGGGCCGCCATCTTGGCCTCTTCCCCGAGGTGGCAGCCCACTGGGATTTTATGGTGGAGCGCATTCGCACCGCTCGGCGGCCGCTTAAGGTGCTTAATCTCTTTGGCTATACCGGCCTTGCCAGCCTGGCCGCGGCCGCCGCAGGCGCGCAGGTCACCCATGTGGATGCTTCAAAAAAGTCCGTAGCCTGGGCTCGCGAGAATGCCGCCCTCTCCGGCCTGTCCGAAAAGCCCATACGTTGGATTGTGGAAGATGCGCTGAAATTCGTCCAGCGTGAGGCCCGCCGGGAATCGCGTTACGATGGGATCATCCTCGATCCCCCCAAGTTTGGCCGCGGTCCCAAGGGCGAGGTCTGGGAGATCTACAAGTCCCTGCCAGACCTTTTGGAGGCCTGCCGCCTTGTCCTTTCCCCGCGGCCTGTCTTCCTGATTACCACCGTCTATGCCGTGCGGGCCTCTGCCCTGCATGTCGCCCAGGCCCTGCAGGAGGTCCTCTCCGCTTCTCCCGGCCAGGTGGAGGCAGGCGAACTGGTCACCCGCGAAAAGTCCGCCGGGCGGCTGCTTTCCCAGGCGGTCTATGCTCGCTGGTCCAGCTCCGCTTGAGCCCCCGCATCGGATCCTAAAAGACTCAGCCACTTCAAGGGCTGCCCCCAACGCAGCCGCACCTCGGGCGCCAGGTTCTTCAGCGGACGGTCCCACTTCGGCCCCGGCGGCCCCGATTCAGTTTCCAACAGGCTCTTGACTCCCCACAGCCCCTTGTATTCCACCCATTCCGGCTCCGGTTGCAGCGGCACGCTCCGCCATTGTGACGACCCCGGGTGCCTCACCTCCCGGTCGGAATCTCTCCGTTTAAGAAAGCTGCTCGATTTCACCACCCCCTCCCGCAGAGGGTCGCCCTCAAAGCCCGCACGGAATCCGTCCCCCGAGGCGATCTCCATCGGCAGGCTGACCACATAATGGTCCGCCTCATCCTTCAATGTATCAAAGGCATCCTCGTTGAAGATATGCCCCGGCCTCAGCATGATCTCCTTCAACGCGATCTCCCGCCTCGCCTGGCTCGGGTTGAACAGCAGGAACAGGAAATGGATCATCCCGTCTGCCCAATGGATGAATCGCTGTATGCTTCCCCGCCGGTACAGGCGTGCAGAACGGATCACCTCCGGTCGGGCGTAATTCGCGTGCGATCCCAGCGCCACATAGACGATCGGGTGGCAGCTCGGCTTTCCGTCCCTCCCGCATACCTTGCGGACCTGCTCCCAGCTCTCCATGGATCCCGCCCCGTGCTGCGAGAACAGCATACTGTGCGGCTCCCCCTCTTTTAAATATACAGCCGCCATCTCCCAATCTCCCTCGTGATGGTTGATCCCATGAGCGGCCAGCCGCCAGTCATTGAATGCATAGAAATAGTGATATTGCAGGATCGTCCACCGCCCTCCATCTTCATCCCGCTCGTGCAGCACGCGCCCGTAATACACTGGCTCAGGCTCCTGCTCCAGCGCCCGCGCATACGCCTTCCACGCCTCCCCTGCGATCTGTTCCGTGGCTTGTGAGAGCATGTCCATGATCAGCCCCGGCCCTTCGGGGACGATGACATCCAGCGTGAACTTGACCGTCTGGATGGTCAGGAACACCAGCCCCAGCACATACAGGGGCAGCAGCACCAGGTACTCCATCCGCAGGCTCATGAATCCCCAGGGCCTCAGGAAGAACCAGATGGGTATCACCATCAAAAAACTGATCAGCAGCACCCCCAGCACGGCAGGGATGATCCGCAGGCGGATGGGCGAGGCCAGCATGAACAGCACCAGCGCCGCCAGGAGCGAGGCGGTGATGGCGATCTCGATCCCCGCCGCGTGCCCCAGGAACCACCCCCCCGCTGCGCCCAGTGCGCTTCCCACCCCCCACCATACCCAGGCATCCGAATCATTGATCGTCCGGTTGACAAAGCGCAGGTAATATTGCCCCCCCGGCAGGCGCCCGATGCGTTTCTCGCGCACGTCGCTGATATGCCCCACCAGGCCAACCACCCCCTGCGGCCCGCTGGGGAACACTTGGCAGTGCTCCAGGTAGCGCTGCGCGTCCATGGGAAAAAAACGTTCACTGCGTGCAAAGCGCAGAACCGGTTCATATCTCTTTAAGATTTGCTGGTCATCCATCGGGATTCTATCGGTCCTGGGCCGCGTCCGCCTCTCAATGGCCGTAGGCGTCTCTCCTCAATAAGATGTACAATCGGGGCATGCTCAACATCCAGTCGATTCAGCAGACCTTCAGCGCTTATTTTAACGCCAAACCGGCCTGTGTCGTCCGTGCTCCTGGACGCGTGAACCTGATCGGCGAGCACACCGACTATAACGACGGTTTTGTCCTCCCCATGGCGATCGACCGCGCCGTCTGGATCGCCCTGCGCCCGCGCCGCAATGGCCGCATCTTCCTTCACTCCGAAAACCTTCAGTCCCATGCCTCCTTCGATCTGAATCGCCTCGTCAAGGCCGATGGCTGGCAGGAATATATTAAAGGTGTGGCCCATGAGCTTCAACAGGCGGGTCATGCCCTCACCGGCTGGGAGGGTGTTATCCAGGGCGATGTCCCCGAGGGCGCCGGTCTATCCTCTTCCGCAGCCGTGGAGCTCGCTGCCGCCCGCGCCTTCGCCGCGGTCTCTTCCATCCCTTGGGATCCCCCGGCCATGGCCCACCTTGCTCAAAAAGCCGAAAATGACTGGGTGGGTGTCAGTTGCGGCATCATGGACCAGATGGCCAGTGCAGCCTCCTGCGCCGGGAACGCCCTCTTTATCGACTGCCGCACGCTCGAGACCCGCCACATCCCCCTTCCCGCAGGCGTTGCCGTGGTCATCCTGGATACCTCCACCCGCCGCGGGCTCCTCGCCTCCGCCTATAACGAGCGCCGCGTCCAATGTGAGACCGCCGCGCGCTTCTTCGGCGTCTCGGCCCTCCGCGATGTGACGCTTGAGGAATTTGAATCCCGCCAGGACGGGATCGGACATGACCCCGTCCGCCGCCGCGCCCGCCACATCATCACCGAGAACCAGCGCGTGCTGGAGGCCGTCGAGGCCATGCACGTCGGTGACCTCTATCGCTTGGGCGAGCTCTTCAACCAGAGTCACCTCAGCCTCCGCGACGACTTCGAGGTGACCAATGACGCCCTCGACCAGATCGTGGCCGCGGCCCAGTTCCAACCCTCCTGCTTCGGCGCCCGCATGACCGGTGCAGGCTTCGGTGGCTGCGCTGTCGCCTTGGTGGAACCGGACGCTGTGGAAGAATTCTCCCGCGAGGTGAGCGCCGTTTACACCCGCAACACCGGTCTCCAGGCCCGCATCTATGCCTGCCAGCCCGCCGCGGGCGCCAGCCTGGAAACCTGAGTTCTCCTTCGCCTTTCCTTTAATAAAAAGCGGGGCAGCCTTTTGGCTGCCCCGCCTGTATTCCTCAGGCGTACACCACCTGCTTGTCCTTGACCTTTTCCTTCATCTTTTCGCGCATCTTTGTACGGTTGTCTCGCTGCCGCTTCTGCGCCGCGCGGATGATCAGCTTCATGAACTTGACGTGGTTGTAGGCCGCATCGTTCATCAACGAGAAGTCCGCCGAGCCCGGCTCGGATGGCGGATAGAAGATCCCGCAGTTCGGGTTGATCTCCAGCATGTAGATCGTGCCATCGGCAGCCATGCGGTAATCGCAGCGCGCATACCCGTTGCCGTTCAGCACCTTGAACATGCGCTCCGTCTGCACCCGCAGCGTCGCCTCGATGCGCGGGTCGCTGACCGCCGCCACCGACATCTTCTCGTAATCCACCCACTTCATATCATAATGCTTGAACGACTCCCCTTCCGGGAAGATGAACTCCACCGGCTTGAACGTGATCGGATGCTGTGGGTCCTCCGGGTTCTCAGCGATCAGGCAGGTGAACTCGCGCCCGTTGATGAATTCCTCCACCAGCGCCCGCCCGAACTCCCTGATCTCTTTTTCCACCTGTACCCGCAGGTCTTCCAGGTTCTCCACCCGCGAGGCCCGCGTGATGCCGATGCTGGCATAGCCGTGCGGCGGCTTGACCAGCAGCGGGTACTTCAGCCTCTTCACTGCCTTGTCGAGTTCCTCGACCCGGTCCACGAAAACGCCTCCCGGCGCGGGGACGTTCGCTTTGCGCGCCGCCGCCTTCATCTCCTGCCGGGTGGGGTCGAAAAAGTCCGAGTTGGCGCCTGTGAACGCCACGTTGAGCTTCTCCATGGCCTTCACCAGCCCGATGCCTGAAAGCGGGTCGTCCGGTGTTCCATCGCACAGGTTGATGAACACATTCACGCCCTCTTTCACCAGTTCGCGGATCTGGCGTTCTACATTCTCCGCGCCCACCAGGTAATGCTTCCATTTGAATCCGTTCATATGAGGCGAAGGATCGTAGGGCGGATCGTTCTCCTCGGGGATGCTCGTCAATACGGCGATATACATGCTGGTCTCTCTCATTCTTCCTGTTCACAGCCGGGCGCCTCGCGACTAGGCAGAGTCCGCAGGCGCCTTTCCAGGATGGATGTTCACATACACTCGGTAAATGGGATGAGTGAAGTTTGGCTTGCAGGCTTCTGATCGTCCGGCCTCGCCTGCATGGATGATATGACTTGGCGACGCGATCTCTATTCTCTTGTCTCTCATCACGCGCTTCATTGTATGAATAATCATCATATACGATTGCATTATATATATGTCCCCGCGTTTATGTAAAGGTTTATGGGCATATATTTTTGAAAGAAAAAAATATTTTAAGGTTGTATATTTTATTCACTATCATCGTCCCCGTTGATGATTTTCTTAAGGTTATTAAGGTTATTAACATTCAACTCGCGCCGAATAGAGCGCCCTCTCGCGCCGGCCGAAGGAAGCGAAGCGGACATCGTCCCCGAAGCGAAGCGGACATTGTCCCCGAAGCAAAGCGTAGGGGAGGGGAGCGCAGGTGAAGCGCCCTCACCCCGAACATCGCCCACACACAC
>CAYMQX010000158.1:0-7060 GCA_964392495.1 uncultured Anaerolineaceae bacterium | reverse complement strand
ATCTGGATGAGGCCGCCCTCGACCAGGAATTGCTCAGAAGGGGGGTGGGCTTTGTGATGGACGATCCGGAGCGTTATTTAAGGCTTTCCCTGAGCCGCATTCCGCCGTATTTCATGTTCTGGTATTCACCCGATTCCAGCAGGTTAAGCAATATCTCCCGGATCGGGAGCTTCGGAGTCTTTCTCCCCTTCATGCTGTATGGCCTGATCCTGGCGATCAGCCGCAGACAATTTTGGGATTTGCTGCTTTCACCCGAGGGGCTGCTGATGGGGTTCGGGCTGGTGTATTCAGCCATCCATATTTTGACGTGGACATTGATCCGGTACCGCCTGCCGGTGGATTCTGTTCTCATTGTGTTTGCCGGAATGGCACTGCTGGACCTGGGGAAGCGGGTTCTGCACTTGAATAAGGAACCTCTTAAAGTATGAAGATTATCTCGGTTGTGGGAGCGCGCCCGGAATTCATTCAGGCAGCCCCGGTCAGCTGCGCCCTTCGCAAAAGCCACCAGGAGATCGTGGTCCATACCGGTCAGCATTATGACTATCTCATGTCCCAGACCTTCTTCGATGAACTGGGGACTCCTGCCCCGGACTATAACCTTGAGGTGGGTTCCGGCTCCCACGCGGCACAAACCGCCGAGATCCTTACCCGGTTCGAGGAAGTGGTTTTGAAGGAAAACCCTGCCCTCATTATTATGCGCGGCGACACGAACTCAACACTGGCAGGCGCGTTAGTCGCCAGCAAGCTGAATATCCCCGTTGCGCATATCGAGGCCGGTGAGCGCAGTTTTGACCGCCGGATGCCGGAAGAGATCAATCGCCTGGTTACCGATCAGCTCTCATTGATGTATTTCTGCGTAAGCCAAACTGCCGTCCGGCAGCTTGCGAAGGAAGGCCTTACGCGGAATGTCCATTGGGTGGGGGATGTAATGCTGGATGCAAACCTTGCGAATCGCACGCTTGCCCGGCAAAAGTCCAAGATCCTCTCCAGGTTGGGGGTGTCCACAGGGAAATATGGATTGGTGACGGTACACAGGGCGGCCAATACGGATGACCCGGCGCGCTTGTCGAGCATCATGGGGGCCTTGGGGAAGGTGGAAGAGAAGGTCATTTTCCCCGTGCACCCCCGAACCAGATCCGTGCTTCAGAAGCTTGACATTCGAATCGGTGAGAACCTTCAGCTGATCGAGCCGCTGGGGTATTTCGACATGTTGGTTCTCGAGGAAAATGCCCGGATCATTGCCACGGATTCAGGAGGGGTGCAGCGGGAGGCTTACTTCGTGCAGAAACCCTGCCTGACGCTGCGCGATGAGACCGAGTGGATGGAAACAGTCGAGGCGGGATGGAACCGGCTGGTGGGGGTGGATGCGAACTGTATTGAAAGCGCATGGAAGACCTTCTCACCGTCCGCTATTCAGCCTCCCATCTTCGGGGACGGCACAGCCAGTGATAAGATCGCCGGGATACTGGATCGATTTCAATAATCAGCCGATCAAGGAATGAATATTAAGCATGGATAATCCATCAAAGCCCAGAATTGCAATTATAGGCGGCGGGATCATGGGGATCAGCCTGGGATACTTCCTATCCAGAGAGGGAATCCAGGTGGTGATCTACGAAGCCTCGCCGGTATTGGGAGGGTTGGCAGGTCCCATTGTTCTGGAAGATGGAACCGAGGTGGACCGGTTCTATCATGCGATCCTCTCCAGCGACCGGCATCTTGCCGGGCTCTGCCAGGAACTGGGGATCGCCGATCAACTGCGCTTCAAGGAGACCAAAACAGGTTTTTATTACAGGGGCGCGATCCACCCCATGAACAACATTGTGGAGTTCCTGAAGTTCCCGCCACTCGGATGGATCGATCGCTTCCGCCTGGGGCTTACCGTGCTGGCAGCTCAGTTCATCAAAGACTGGAGAAGCCTGGAATCGGTCAGCGTCCAATCATGGCTGCTCAAGTGGAGCGGTCCGACAACGTTCCAGAATATCTGGCGGCCCATGTTGAAAGCCAAATTCGATGGTGGATTTGACCAGGTCCCTGCCACATGGATCTGGTCGCGCCTGGTACGCATGAAATCCACACGCGGGGGAGCCAACCAGAAAGAGATGGCGGGTCACTTGATCGGCGGCTATATAACTCTGATCAAGGCCATGAAGGAAAAGATCCTTGCAGCAGGCGGGGAGATACTGCTTAATACTCCGGTGCGTGAAATCGTTCTCGAAAATGGCGCAGCGACGGGCATCCGCCTGGCAAGCGGGGAGGTGATCCACTATGACAAGGTGGTTTGTACCCTCCAGTCGCCAATCTTCCAGCGCCTCATCCCGAACGCAGCCCCGGCGTATCTTGAGTCGCTTGGCAAAGTGGAGTACCTGGGGATCATTGCACCATTACTGGTGCTGGACCGGCCTCTCAGCGGTCGTTGGACCCTGAATATTACGGATGACAGGTTCCCCTTCACAGGAGTGATTGAAACCACCTCCTATATCGACCCAAATTATGTGGGAGGACATCACCTGGTTTATCTGCCAAAATATACCGCCCCGGGCAGTGAATGGCAGAAAAAGTCGGATCAGGAGATAAAAGAGACCTGGCTTGCCAATCTTAAAGCCATGTTCCCTGACTTTGATGAAACATGTGTCCGTTATTTCTTAATCCATCGGGAACGGTATGTCGAACCGCTGCATAACCTCAATGAAACAGACCTGGTGCCGGAAGTGAAAACCCCTCTCAGAAACCTCTATCTCGCCACGACGGCACAGATCTATCCGGCTCTCACAAATGGTGAATCCGTGAGCCGGCATGCTCGGGAAGCGGCGGGGGTCGTTTTTTCCCTCGGAAAAACTGGAAAAGGGTAAATCGTAGATGAAAAATCAGGATGGTTCAGAAAAATTGCCAATTTGGATCCTGAAGGCGTCCATATTCAGGCACTGGGAAAGGTGGTTTGTTCTGGTGCTGGCGATTATTTCTCCGTTTCTTATTTTTTATAACCTGGATCTCAATCCTCGTCCCTGGCAGGATGAGGGGGCTTATTTAACACTGGCGAAAACGGTTGCAGAAAACGGTATCTATGCCATAAAGAGCTCAGAGGGCTATCAAAGCTATGGAGCTGTACAGAGTCTCGGTCCGACAGTTATTCTACCCGTCGCCTGGGTGTTCCGGACTTTTGGCGTCGGATTACTTCATGCACGAATCATTGCAGGTATTTTCCTTCTACTAACCCTCTGGGCTTTTTATATTACCAGTTATGTTTGTTTTGATCAAAAAGTAGCCGTGTCGGCGATCATATTATTGATTGCCTCACCCGCGGTAAATTTTTTCATGTATGGACGGCCTGTATTGGGGGAGGCGCCTGCATTTGGCTTTTTTCTGGCAGGCTGGTTATGCTGGTCGTTTGGCGTTCGAAGGGAAAAAATATGGGGGAAAATTCTGGGAGGATTGTGTCTGGGCGCGGCCATGGTTACCAAGAGTCAATATATTTTTATTGGGTTTGCCTCACTTTTAATTCTGGCCGGGCTCGATCTTTTTTATTATCGATTGGGAGAATATAAAGGTCTTATTATTGTTGGGATAGCTGCATCCATTTGCGTCGCTGTTTGGTATGGATGGCAGATCCAATATTTTGGCGGGCAGACTTTCAGCCACAACTTTTCTACCCTTGGCGAACTTGCCAAAGCAACAACAGGGGTCAGTATCCATAGGTTTTTGGAGGCTTTCCGTTTTCTTTTTGGTTCGGGATCGGGGTATTTGTATATTTTTTGGGGACCGCCGGCAATAGTCTATGGAGCCATCCTTGCCTCGCGTCGGGATCGAAAGGGTTTTGTGCTGGCACTGCTGGTTGTCTTTTCAAGTATTTGGATGGCCTTTTTTACTTTCCTGGTTAATCCCTGGACTCGATATCGATTCCCTGCAACCGCGATTATTGCCATCCTTGTGGGGAAATTATTCATCGATCTGGGGGTGTTCTTTTTACAATCCATTCGTGAAGCATGGCTTGAAATGAAGGAGTTTGCCGCGGGGAAGTCTGAGCTGTCCTCCATGGGAATGATGAGCCTGGGTACATTCATATCGCTGGTTATTCTGATTTTCTGGACCGGCTATCAATTGCAGAAAACAATCCGCGAAGATGTGTTTGACAAGGTGGGGGAGGCGAATGCGTCTGTCTTGAGCCCTCTTCAATTTTCTGCACCCCGGGAAATGGCGGAATATTTGAAAAACAACATTCCAGAAGACAAGATAATCGATACATGGGAAAGGGAGCTTGGAATCCTTACCAACCATAAATACCATTATCCAGATGTGTCTTTCCTCATTGATGCAAACAATTCCCAACCGGGGGATGGACCCACACCTGAAAATGCAGGAGTTCTCGGCGAACAATATTTCGATACTGTGAATCCAGACTATGTGATCATTGGATGGTATTCCAGGTTCAATCATATATATGACCCTGCGTTCTTGCAGCAACATGCAAGACTGGTAGTGTCCGTGGGGGGTGAGGTATGGGGATATGATCTGTATGCTCTTGATGATAGTCATGCTAAATAGTAGCTGCAAGTCACAGCCGCGCAGATGATGGAACCGATCGATGCGCCCCACAATTCTCTGAAGCTCGGGGGCACTTTTGATCATACGAGCCTTTTCTTTTAAGAGGAGAATGAAAAGTTAGCATTGTTTCTGCCGGATCGTAAACCTTGACGAATTTTTCTTGATCTGAAACACCTCAAGGATAACGACCGGGCAACCCTCGTAGAGAAATACAAGTCCTGATTGATCCACCTGAGCCTTACAGGCTGGGAATTTCGAAGAAAGTCGGGAGCTCGAAATGGAAATTTTCCAGGCAAAGAAATTATTGAAAGCATTAAAACCTGCCCTTCTGCTCCTGCTGGCATTGATCACGTTTGCGTACACAATCCCATGGGTTCTTTCGCAATCAATGTCAGCAGAGACATACTCCGGTATTGATATGCATGCCTACTGGTATCCGGGATTATATTTTCGTCAGGGGGTAAATCCCTATGCTGCCATTTTGAATAATCCTCACCCAAATTATTGGGATCCACGCCGTCCGGGTTCCGGCGACCCCATGGCACTACCCGAAGGTGAATATTCTCTTAGACTGCCCATCAGTTTTCTTGGAGGGGAGGATGTAACTTCATTTCCGGTGACTCGATTGATGATTGAAATCCCCTCGGCCACCGCCCCGCTGGGAATTCTGCTTTGGACCTTTTCCTGGATTGCCTGGCCCGTTGTAAGAATTGCATGGGCAGTTATTAACATTCTCCTGGCCATTATGGCGCCCTGGTTTGTGATGCGGCTCTCAGGAAAAGAAGACAGTCTTGGGAATCTGGACCAGTGGATCCTTGCCTTCCTTTTTTATAATATATACGGCCTTCGCCAGGGCATAGTGGTGGGCCAGCAAACCCTGCTCTGCCTGGTCCTGATTCTGATATCGCTGCGACTACATAAGCATTGGCTCTTCGCTGGAGTCTTGTTGGGAATAGCCCTATCAAAATATTCCGTTGCCATTCCGTTCTTCATCTTCCTGCTGATATATCAAAAGTACAGAATCCTGTTGACCAGTGTCGCTGTTCAGGTTATTGGGCTTCTGCTTCTGATGCCCATGAAGTGGGGTACTCCCCTGGAAACCATCAAGGCCTACCTGAAGGTGCTGGAAGTACACAGCGGACAAAGCGGCATCCAAATTGCCTCAATCCTTCCGGCGGGGGGTATTTCGATCATACTGATGGGGCTGATCGCAATATTTGTGATCCTGCTTCTATTCGTCAGGGGAAATTCAGGCAAGCTCATCGATATCTTTGCCGCAGAGCATCTGAATAAGTTGAATATATTGATCCTTGTAACCTTGTTAACCACTTACCATAGGATTTACGATACATCCCTGACCATCTTTTTTTTCTTTTTCTTGATGGTTTCGCTGATGAAAGCAGGGAATTCCGCTTCGCGCAATTGGAGAGTATCCATGGCTGGGGTTGGAATAATCAGTGGGGCGCTCATCATGTACCCAACGTTTTTTGGGAAGATCGCGGGCCTGGCCGGAGCTCCCCAGGCTTTGATCGCCTGGCTGTCCCCGGAAGCTGTGACCACGGTTGCGCTATTAATCATGTTTGCTTTTTCTTCCTTGTTTAGCCCTCGACTTTCTCAGGAGTGGACTCGGTCCCCAATCCCAGGCACGAATTATTAAGCCTTCGCACGTCGTAAGGGGCCGGCGCAACGGCGTCATTCAAAATCCGGGGATCTGACGACGCGCCAGACACGCCGCTCATCAATTTGCACAGAACGAACACCGCCCTCAGGATGGCAGCGCAGCATAAGCCGAAAGATGAACAGCTCATTCCCGCCTGTCATGGGTACTGCGGAATGAATGTGGTGGTGCTGCGGTTCTTTGGTGGACGTGGACCCTGCCAGGACCTGATCTGATGAGGCGGCCCGCAGATGGACTTCATTGAGTTAATAACGACTTGTACGAACGAGTGGAATCATCCGAATCGTATTGGAACCGGATGATGTACATAGACAAAATGTCGCCTCTGACGACACTAAAAACGTTGGGCTATGGAAGGGAATGGAGGAAAAATGGAACAAGTAAGGATCGGCGTCATTGGAACAGGCAGGATGGGGCAAAACCATTGCCGCGTACTGTCCAATATGCGGCGGACCAAGTTCGTGGGTGTTTGTGATGTGAACTCCGAGCTTGGAAAGGACGTTGCCCGCAAGCACGAGGTTTCATACTTCAGAGACGTGGACTCGCTGCTTGAGAACGTGGATGCGGTGACCATCTGCACGCCCACGCCAGAGCATTTTGATCTGGTCATGCAATGCCTGGACCGGAATATTCATGTCATGGTGGAGAAGCCATTCACTGAGACGCTCGAACAGGCCCGGATATTAAAAGACACTGCCGCGGAGAAAAACAAGCTGGCGCTGCTGGTTGGACATATCGAAAAGTTCAATCCGACCTATATGGAGCTGCGAAAAGTCCTTGAAGATTTGGCCATTCTGGCCATTACCTTCAATCGCCTGAGCCCCTTCCAGGGCAGCAATG
>CAYMQX010000157.1:0-7078 GCA_964392495.1 uncultured Anaerolineaceae bacterium | reverse complement strand
GCCGGCTCATCGCAATCACGAGCTGACCGATGAAGTAGCCGATGGCCCTCACTCGGTCATCTTCCCCCAGGCGCATAACCGGCTGCATGCCCAGAAGGCCATACTCGCCCGGCTGCTGGGCGCCGGCTGAAAAAATCTTCCTGTGCGGGGCCGCTGACCCCGCACAGCCATCTATTAGACCGAGAGGTGAATGCATGAACTCGCAGGAATATATCGCTTTGGAAGAGGAATACGGTGCCCATAACTATCACCCCCTGGATGTAGTGATCGATAAGGCTTCCGGCGTCTGGGTATATGACGTGGATGGCAGAAAATACCTGGATTGCCTGAGCGCCTACTCCGCCGTAAACCAGGGACACGTACACAGGGAAATCCTCAATGCCCTTATTGAGCAGGCTCAAAAAGTCACACTGACATCACGCGCCTTCCGCAACGACCAGCTGCCTTTGCTCTATAAGGAGCTTTCGGACATGACCGGCTATGAGATGTCCCTGCCCATGAACTCCGGAGCGGAGGCGGTTGAGACGGCGGTCAAACTGGCCCGTAAGTGGGCATATCAGGTGAAGAAGATCCCGCGTCACCAGGCTGAGATCATCACTGCCGCAGGAAATTTCCACGGCCGTACCGTCAGCATTGTCTCCTTCTCCACGGAGCCATCCTACCGCGAGGATTTTGGCCCCTTCACCCCCGGCTTCATCACGGTTCCTTACGGTGATGCGGACGCGGTGGCGAAGGCTATTACCCCGAATACGGCTGCGATCATGCTTGAACCCATCCAGGGTGAGGGCGGCGTAATTATTCCGCCTGCCGGCTACCTCAAAAAGGTCGCGGAAATCTGCAGACAGAACAACATCCTCTTCATGGCGGATGAGATCCAGACCGGTCTCGGTCGTACCGGGAAGCTTTTTGCCTGTGAGCACGAGGGCGTTCGGCCTGATGTCATGATCATTGGCAAAGCCCTTTCGGGTGGTTTCTATCCGGTCTCCGCAGTGCTGGCTGATCGTGATATTTTGGGTCTATTCACTCCTGGAGAGCATGGTTCGACGTTCGGCGGCAATCCTCTCGCGGCAGCCGTGGCCCGTGCAGCCCTGAAGGTGATCCGTGATGAGAGGCTGGCGGAACGCTCGGCGGAGCTTGGAGAGTATTTCATTGAGCAGCTTGCCGAAATCCCCAGCCCTCATGTCAGGGAAGTACGCGGGCGCGGCCTGTTTGTGGGGGTTGAGCTTAAGCCCGAGGCGGGCGGAGCGCGCCGGTTTTGCGAGGCCCTCCAGGAGCAGGGCATCCTTGCTAAGGAGACGCACCAGCACGTCATCCGTTTTGCCCCTCCGCTGGTCATTGACAGGGAAACCATTGATTGGGCACTGCCGCATATCCGCAGCGTGCTTAATATGCCTTGAGGTTGGGAGGGAAAGATGATTATTGGAATTCCAAAGGAAAGGCGCCCGTTTGAGTTCCGTGTGGGAATGTCGCCGGCGGGTGTCGAGATCCTGACACAGCGCGGCCATTCCGTTTTTGTGGAGCACGAGGCTGGTGTAGGGGCGGGCTTTAGCGATCAGGAGTATGAAAAAGCCGGGGCTCGCCTGGTCTATGCCTCCGAAGAGGTCTTCGCTCGCGCGGACCTGCTCCTGAAGATGGCGCGTCCGTATAAGTCCGAGATCGCCTGGCTTCACCCTGGGGCCGTGTTGATGGGAATGCTCCATCTCGCTTCTGCCAAGCAGGACAAGGTCGATCTGCTGATCGAGAAAAAGATCACCTCCGTCTCTTATGAGCAGATCCAGCAGGCGGATGGCTCTCTGCCCGTCCTTCGGCCCTTCAGCCAGATCGGCGGACAGATGGCAGCCCAGATTGCGGCCCGCCTTCTGCAAAACAACTGGGGCGGCAAGGGCATCCTTCTGGGCGGAGTCCCCGGCGTTCCCCCTGCGGAGGTTTTAATCATCGGCGGCGGGGTGGTGGGCACCTATGCCGCACAGGCCTTTCTCGGCCTGGGCGCTCATGTCGCGGTCATTGACCTGAACATGAGCGCTCTGCAGCGAATCTCGGAGCGTTTCCCGGGGATCGTCACCATGATCTCCACGCCGCGCAATATCGAACGCGCAACTTCTTACGCAGATGTGGTGGTCGGGGCGGTCCTTGTCCCTGGCCAGCGTTCACCGATCCTCGTCAGCCGCGAAATGGTGCGCGCTATGAAGCCGCGCTCCATCATCATCGATGTCAGTATCGACGAAGGCGGCTGCATTGAGACCTCACGACCCACCACCCACGAGCATCCGACCTTCATTGAGGAAGGCGTGATCCATTGTTGTGTTCCCAATCTGCCCGGCGTTGTGGCCCGCACCTCCACACACGCTTTTGTAAATGCGGCCATGCCCTACATCCTTGAGATTACCGGGCGGGGGATGGAAGGGGCGTTGGAGGAGAACCCTGCCCTTCGTACTGGTGTAGTCACCCACCAGGGCGAGTTCCGCCAGATGCGGCGCTTCTCCGCCTACGAGGAGGTGGACGATGGACTGGACTAGCATATATAACCAGCGGGTGACCACGGCTGAGGAAGCCGTCAAGGTGATCAAGAGCGGCGACCGTATTTTCCTGACCGGAAACTGCTCCATCCCCAGAACGCTGCTCGCCGCCCTGGTCGGATATGCACCCAACCTCGAGGATGTGGAGATTTGCCACGCCCTTACCATGGGCTCCGCGGAGTATGTCAAGCCGGAGCTCCAGGGCCATCTGCGTGTCAATACCATGTTTATCGGCGGCAACGTTCGCAAGGCCGTCCAGGAGGGTCGGGCGGACTTCACCCCGGTCCTGCTTTCGGAGTTCCCTTTGCTCTTCAAGCGCGGCATTCTGCCACTGGATGTCGCCATGATCCATGTTTCCCTGCCGGATGAGCATGGGTTTTGCAGCCTGGGTGTTGAGGTCGGCCTGACCAAGACCCCGGCAGAATCTGCCAAAGTGATTATCGCTGAGGTCAATGAGAAGATGCCGCGCACCCTGGGTGATTCGTTCATCCACATCAGCCGCCTCACGCATGTGGTGCCGGTCAATTATCCCATCCCTGAAATGTCCATGAGCGAAGAGGGCAACCAGGAGGTCGTCGAGAGCATAGCTGGTCACGTTGCCGGCCTGATCCCCGACGGCGCCACCATGCAGTTGGGCATTGGGGCCATCCCCGATGCTGTGCTGAATTTTCTGCGCCACAAGAAGGACCTGGGGGTCCATAGCGAGCTGTTCTCCGATGGCGTGATTGAACTTGTGGACCAGGGGATCATCACGAGTTCCCGCAAGACCCTCCATCCGGGCAAGCTGGTGGCCGGGTTCCTCATCGGTACCCAGAAGCTGTATGATTGGGCGGATGACAATCCGCTGATCGAACTGCATCGAACGGAATACATCAACGATCCCTATGTGATTGCCCAGAATGAGCGCATGGTGGCCATTAATTCCGCCATTGAGGTCGATCTCACCGGCCAGGTCTGTGCAGACAGCATCGGGCCGAAACTCTACAGCGGGGTCGGGGGCCAGTTGGACTTCATCTATGGGGCTTCACGTTCCAAGGACGGCGTCCCGATCATTGCGATGCCGAGCACTACAACCTTGCGGGATGGCAGCCTGATCTCGCGCATCGCCCCCATGCTGAAGCCCGGCGCGGGCGTGGTCACCAGCCGCAACCATGTGCGCTACGTTGTGACCGAGTTTGGGGTTGCCGACCTGTATGGGAAATCCATCCGTCAACGCGCCCGGCAGTTGATCCATATTGCCCACCCGGATTTCCGGTCCGATCTTGAAAAGCAAGCTCTCGAGCTTCATTATCTGTAGTGTGTTGGATTTTAATGGATGCCAGGTGCCCGCGGCCTGGCATCCTTTTTATTGTGACTTTTCGCGGTGTCCGGCCATGCCGGAACTGGTTTTGGCGTTATCATGTATGGTACATTTCCTGTTCCAGCATCAGAATTCCTCCGAAAGGGATTATTTTCATGTTCCGTCGCACCAGGATTATCGCCACGATCGGACCCGCCAGCAGCAGCGAGGCCATGCTCGAAAAGCTGATTCTCGCTGGCATGAATGTAGCGCGGCTGAATTTTTCCCACGGGACCCACGCCGATCATGCCCTGTGCATCGCGCGCATCCGGGCGATCTCCCAAAAGTTGGGGATGCCGGTCGCGATCCTTCAGGATTTGCAGGGCCCCAAGATCCGCGTTGGCGCCCTTTCTGCCCCGGTACAGCTGCAGGAAGGAGAGCAGGTCGTGTTGTATGCGGGCACTGATTCCCATCCGGATGCCCCGCAGCAGGTGATCCCGGTCGATTTTCCCGAACTGTTCGATTCGGTGAAGCCCGGCGATACCCTCCTGCTCGATGATGGGCGGCTGGCATTGCGGGCCGAGAGCTGCCCCGGTCGTTCTCTGACCGCAGTCGTGGTTGTGGGCGGCGCGCTTGGATCGCACAAAGGCATTAACCTGCCGGGTGTCCATGTCCATGTGGAAGGCTTTACTCCCAAGGATCAGGTGGACCTTACCTTCGGGATCGGGCAGGGCGTGGATGCGGTCGCCATTTCCTTCGTCCGCTCGGTTGAGGATGTGCGCAAGGTCCGCAGCTTTATGCGTTCGCTTGTCAGGGATGCCCGGCAGCCACTGCTCATCGCAAAACTGGAAAAGCCTGAGGTCTTCCCGGATATGGATAAGATCCTCGAGATCGCGGATGGGGTCATGGTGGCACGCGGCGACCTGGGAGTTGAAATGCCGCCGGAGAAGGTTCCGGTCATGCAGAAGACCATCATTCAGGCTGCCAATGAACATACCCGGCTCGTCATCACCGCCACTCAAATGCTGGAGTCGATGGTCAACAACCCCCTGCCCACCCGCGCCGAAGCTTCAGATGTTGCCAACGCCATATTTGACGGAACGGATGCAGTTATGCTCTCTGCAGAGACCGCGGTCGGTAAGTACCCGGTCGAAGCTGTGACCATTATGGATCGGATCGCCCGCGAAGCTGAGAAGCACTATGTGCAGTGGGGTAAGCCTCGCGCATGGGAAGGCGAGGATGCCAGTGATGCAGCTTCCATGGCTCGCGCTGCATTCACGATCGCCCGTGACCGCGACGTCGCAGCCATTGCTGTCTTCACCATGCAGGGTCAGACAGCGTTGTTAATTTCCAAAACACACCCCGACGTTCCGGTCCTGGGGTTCACGCCTGATGAGGTCACCTTCCGTCGCCTTGCCTTTCGTTGGGGTGTGATCCCCAAACTTGTCCCCTTTGTGGATACCGTTGAGGCCATGTTGAAACGTGTGGATGAAGTCATGCTGAAGGACGGGATGGTCGAATCGGGAAAACAGGTGGTGCTTGTTTGTGGATTTCCGGTGGGAGCGCTTCGCAGCCCCAATATGGCTCTACTCCACACGGTCGGTACCGCCTGATCCAGCTTGGTGCCGGGAACTGTTCTTCTCCTGCTCTTCAGTTTGCGGCCCCCCGGTGCTGGCAATGATCAGCCCGAGCCCGATCAGGATCCCTCCCAGGATAAAAAGCGGAGAGATTCTTTCCCCCAAAAGCAGCGCGCCCAGCAGTGTGCCCACCAGAGGCTGCGCAAAGAAGGTCAGGGAGGCCACGCCCGCGGGCAGTTCTGCAAAGGCATAATTCCACAGAAACATGGCTCCAGCCGTTGAGATGATCCCCAGGAAAAGGATCCCCGCGATCACCCCGGCTGTAATGGTTCCCATCCCCTGCGTGGAGACTTCCCAGGCGCCAAGCGCGATCCCGGAAGGGAGCCCTCCCGCCAGCATGATCGCGGTTGATGCTACTACGCTTGTATTCCTCGTTACCTTGCGTACCAGCACGGAATAGAGCGCCCAGGTCAGCGCTGCGGCCAGCAGGGCGAGGTTGCCCTGGAAAAGGGCGGGAGAAAGCTCGGCGGTGCGCGGGTCGATCACCGCCGCCACCCCCAGGGTGGCGAGTGCCAGCGCGGCCAGTTTGCGCAGGGTCACTTTTTCTCCCAGCAGCGCAGGGGCAAAGAGCAGGATGAACGCCGGTGTGGTCGAGGTCACCAGCGACGCGTTGGAGGCGGTGGAAAGCTTGGTCCCCACAAACTGAAATCCCAGTGATACACCGTATCCCATGACGCCTGTGCCAAAGATCTGCAGGGTTTTTCCCCTCCCCAGCTTTGCTTTGGGAAGAAAGAGCCCGGCCAGCCCAAGCGTAAAGATCCCCAGAACGAGCCGGGTGGTGAGCAGGGCAAATGGCGGGATGACTTCCAGAACGACTTTGCTCACCACGTACATGCCGCCCCAGATGGCGGCAGCCGTGAGACCGGCCAGAAGAGCAGCAGTGGAGCGTTTGTGCATGGGGACAGATTATAAAGGCGCCTGTCGGTTCAGCGACTCTGAAAAAATAATAACCGGAGACCCGAAGTCTCCGGTTTTGGTGGGTTTGAAAACGGGATCAGCTTCCCAGTTCAACAGCCAGGGTATCGTAATAGGTCCCTGCACCGAACCCGTCGATCAAGATATGGTCACCCGGTTTCAGATCGGGAAGTTTGCGCAGCAGGGCGATCATGTTGGAAGCTGCGCTCACGTTGCCGAAATCACTTACCAGCCAGGGCATGGACAGGGAAATGCCTGCATTTTGCAGGTGCTTTTCCTTCAGCTTGTTGATCTTGTAATTGGCGTGGTGGACGATGGCTACGGCCAGTGTTTTGCCGGTGCTGCCAAGCTGCTCCAGCTTATCCTGGTAAGCCTGGTAGGCATCCCGTACAACCTGGACTCCGTTGCGCACAAAAAGTTTGACCATCCCCATGGGTCCCGCCATGCTGATGGAGGTGCCGTCTGTCGGCTCGTGCATCAGGCCCGCCACACGGATATTGGAAGCGTCCATCTGTGTCACATCGATGTTCAGGCCGCCGTCGCTGCGCTGGCGGGAGTGGGGATAATTCATCTCTACCTGAAGTACACCCTCCGCGTCATAGGCCTCAAGTGATCTCCCTGCCAGGAATTTCATTGTTTGGTTGGGAATGATGCCGATGACACCCGCTGCGTTGCCGAAGAGTTGCAGCGCATTGGTATCCCGGGACCGGCTCATAAAGCGGCTCAAACCT
>CAYMQX010000156.1:0-7080 GCA_964392495.1 uncultured Anaerolineaceae bacterium | reverse complement strand
CGAGCGAGTTGAAGCCCGTGCCCGGGCCGCTGCGCACGTTGACCTGCTGCGTCACCGTCCCGTTCGGCGCGGACCCCGAGCCTGGTCCGCCTACGAGGGCAGGCACCTCGACCCCCGCCTCGACCTGCACGTATTGCGCCGTCAGCCAGCCCTTGCCCTCGGGGCCTGCCAGGTAGACGATCTGGTACCAGTTTCCGCCCGCGTCCTTGCCGAGGATCTGCACCGGGCTGAAGATCGGCAGCAACCCCAGCGAAGCCGCCCCGCTGGACGGTTCCGCGCGGACGTTGAGCTGGGCGGTGGTCGTGCCAGCCACGGGCGGCAGGGTGGGGACAGGCGTGGGCGGAGGCGGGGTGACGGTGGGCGGCATGGGGAGAGTCGGCGGCAGGCTGGCGGTCGCCAGGCTCACGGTCGGGGTGGGCAGCGGGGACTCGGTCACAGCGCAGCCCGCGCTCAGCAGGCCAAACAGGATCAGGACGGAGAGGAATTTGCGGGTCACGAATTAATTGTAACGCAAACAAAAAACCGCCTTGCGGCGGTTTGGGCTGGCGCCCCCGCGCAGACTCGAACTGCGCTCTTCGGCTCCGGAGGCCGACACTCTGTCCACTGAGCTACAGGGGCGGGCGCAGGAATTGTATCATACCTGTGTGCCGAAGAATCCATCCGCAGGGCGCGCTTCACCTCCCCTCCCCTCCGCTTCGCTTCGGGGACGATGTCCCCTCCGGTTCGGGGACGATGTCCGCTTCGCTTCGGGACACTGCGCCGCACTGCGTGCTTGGCACGATTTGCCAAGCAAATCGAGGTGCGCTCACTCCGGCTTACAGCCGGGGTTTCGCGTCGGGCGCTCCGTTCAGCGCGAGAGAGGGCCTTGAATCTCCACGCTCTCCAAAATTCAGACAAATCTTATCTTGAATTAATAGAATATTTGTACTATAATGCGCCTCCTCAGACCGAGAGGAGATCCGCATGAACCCTACGAAAAAGACCACTGCAAGCAAAAGCAAGGGATTTACCCCCGAGGAGAAGGCGGCCATGAAGGAGCGCGCCCGCGAACTGAAGGCGGAAGCCGAAAAGGCCGATGGACTGGAGGCTCTGCTCGCCAAAGTCGCTGAGATGCCGGAGCCCGACCGCTCCCTGGCCACGCGCATCCATGCGATCGTCACGGCCAGCGCGCCGGGGCTGCTGCCGAAGACCTGGTATGGGATGCCCGCCTATGCCAACAGCGAGGGCAAGATCGTGTGCTTCTTCCAGGCCGCCGACAAGTTCAAGGCCCGCTATGCGACCTTCGGCTTCAATGACACGGCCCGACTCGACGACGGTTCCACCTGGCCGACTGCTTTTGCCGTCAAATCGCTGACCGCCGCGGATGAGGCCCGGCTCGCCGCCCTGGTGAAGAAGGCGGTGGGGGCTTAATGCGGACCTGCGCGGCTGTGATCCATTACCGGTAAAAAAAGGAGATACTCATGAATGAAATCGTCCCGTTCTTTTGGTTCGACATGCAAGCGGAAGAAGCCATGAATTTCTACGTGGACACGTTCAACGGATCCCCGTACAAACAGAAGGAATCCAGGATCATCAGCATCGCCCGCTATGAAAAGGGCCTGGACACGCCCGGCGCCGAGGCGATGGAGGGCAAGGTCCTGACGGCCATCTTTGTGCTGGCGGGGCAGCGCTTCATGGCGCTGGACGGCGGCCCGCTCTTTAAATTCAACGAAGCGACCTCCTTCTATGTGGAATGTGAGGACCAGCAGGAGGTGGACTATTTCTGGAACAAGCTGTCCGCGGTGCCTGAGTCCGAGCAGTGCGGCTGGCTGAAGGATAGGTTCGGGCTGTCCTGGCAGATCATCCCGAAGCAGTTGGGAGAGCTGTTGAGCGACCCCGACAGGGTCAAGGCGCAGCGTGTGGGCAACGCCATGCTCCAGATGAAGAAGATCGTTGTGGCCGATCTGCAGAAGGCCTATGAGGGGGAGTAGGTCGCGCTGAATGGAGTGGCGCTTCGCTTCCTTCGTTCGGCGCGAGGATTTAGACCCCAAAGGTTCTTTTGTGATCCTGCCTCATGTCTGGCAAAGCTGTCTGGCATAACGAGACGAAGGTCAGGCAGGGGAAACCTTTGGGGTCTCTTGTGGGGTCCCTCCCCTCCGCTTCGCTTCGGGGACGATGTCCGCTTCGCTTCGGGGACGATGTCCGCTTCGCTTCGGGGACGATGTTCGCTTCGCTTCGGGGACGGTGTGCGAGCCAGGGCTGGTCCGGTTGTGGGCCGGCCTGGTGAAGCAAGCTCAGTGTTTCGTGTGGGGTTGCTTACAAAATTCAAGCATGGATGGAATTATGGGGTTGCTTCGCGGCGCTCCCCTCCCCTCTGCTCCGGGGACGATGTCCGCGCCTCTCGCAACGACATGGAGGAAATTTAGGGGCTGCTTCGTCGGCAGGGGGAAGGTCCGGGGCTTTTCCGGACCTTCCCCCTGCCCTCCTCGCAGCGACATATGATTCACGCAGCGGGAGGTGGGGTTAATAGATTTTATCGAGCCGGTGCTGGAGCAGGTTGAGCCCGGCGATGTAGAAGAAGCCGGCCATGTAGATCAGCATCCAGGGGACGATCTCCCAGCCGAGGTAGGGCGCCAGCAGCAGGATGGTGAGCAGGGCGTAGAGACCCAGGCCGATCTCACCCCAGACCATGGGGCCGATGGGCTGGGAGTAGGCGCGGTCCACAGACCTGCGCTCGCGCTGATCGCCCAGGCTGAGCTTGGGGGTGCGCTGAAAGACGGGGCTGCCCCGGCCCAGCAGTCCCTCGATCACGGCGACGGTGGTGTTGAGCGAGATGCCGAAGCCGGTGATGATGAGCAGTGGCAGCAGGCTGAGACGTTCGCCCAGGGAGGGGGTATTGCGGCCCGATGCGGCCAGGTAGAGCATCGGCGGGCCGAGGCCGGCCAGCACCGAAAGCGGAAAGATCTTGAAGGCGCCCGGCAGCAGCAGCCCCACCGGCAGGGTGAGCAGCAGCAGCGCCAGCATCAACGGGTGGACGAAGTAGCCGGTGAGGTGCAGCAGCGCCATCAGGCGCACGCGCAGCGGCAGGCGGCTGTCTCCGAAGACCTGCGGCAGGATCTTGCGCACCACCTGGAAGCTGCCCTTGGCCCAGCGGAACTGTTGTTTCTTATAGGCCTCCACCTCGGCGGGCAGCTCAGCGGGGACGACCACATCCGGCAGGTAATCGATCTTCCAGCCGCGCATCTGGGCGCGGTAGGAGAGGTCGAGGTCCTCGGTGAGGGTGTCCCACTGCCAGCCCCCGGCGTCCTCGATGCAGGCGCGCCGCCACAGCCCGGCGGTGCCGTTGAAGTTGAGGAACAGGTCGCTGCGTGAGCGGGCGGTCTGCTCCACCAGGAAGTGGCCGTCAATGCCCATGGCCTCGGCGCGCGTCAGGGAGTTGTAGCGGCGGTTGATATGCCCCCAGCGGGTCTGCAGGCAGCCCAGGCGCGGCTTGCCGAAGAAGGGAATGGTCTTTTTCAGCCAGTCGGGAGAGGGGACGAAATCGGCGTCGAAGATGGCGATGAACTCGCCGGTGGCGGAGTCCATGGCATGGTCCAGCGCACCGGCTTTGTAGCCCTGGCGGTCGAGGCGGTGGATGAGCTGGATATTGAGGCCGCGCGCGGCGAAGTCCGCCGTGAGGTTTTGGACGAGGGCGGCGGTCTCATCGGTGGAATCGTCCAGCACCTGGACCTGGAGGCGGTCGGGTGGGTAATCCAGCGCGGCCACGGCCTTCAGCAGACGGGCGACGGTGTATTTCTCATTGAAGATGGGCAATTGGATGGTGACGGGCGGCCATTGGTCCAGGGCGCCCGGGGCGGGCATCGTGGGGCGGACCCTGCGCCGGGCGCGCAGATAAAGGAGGGTTGTAAGCAGGCTGTGCAGGCCGTACAGCGACAGGCAACCCACCACGACAAGATACATCAAACCGATCACACCGGCAAGCAACTGCATAAGGCTTCTCCTTCTTCCTCTGTTTTTTGAGCTTTCCCCTGTGCGGATCCCTGGCGTGGGATCATCGCGTTCGCTCATTCCGGAGGCACATTAAATAAGGACGTAAGGAGAGGCGGGGTGTTCCGTGTCGTCTGAGAGGCGCATAAACCGGCCATTAGAGTTTGCTCAGGATTTGGGAGGCCTTGCCCGGGGGCGGAAAAAATGTCGCTGCGAGGAGGGCGCTCTTCCAGACGAAGCAGCCCCACACGAAACATGCAAAACACATTCGCGCTGAGCGGAGCGCAGGTGAAGCGCGCCTCCAGCGGACCCTCCGGTCCTCCCGGAGACCTTTGGTCGGCATAAGGGTCGGGGTCAGGAGACCCTCGACCAACAGAGGGAGTTAGCTGCGCGAAGACCCTCGACCAGGAGACCCTCGACCAGCAAGGGAGCTCATGCCGCGGGGGTCTGCGGGTGTTTGGCCCGCGGGGGGCGGAGCGTGAGCATGGAGAGCAGTCCTCCGGCGGTGGCGCCGAGGGCGAGCCACAGGAGGAGCATGGAAATGACCGCCAGAAGGCTGGCAGTGTCGGGGTGCATCGTCGCGCCGTCGATCAGCCCGAGGCGCTCCAGCAGTTTGGCAAAGGGCAGGACGACAAAGCCCATCAGTGGAAGGACGGCGAAAGGGCTGAACCCCGTGGCGGCGAGGGAACTGAACCCCACCCACAACAGCGGGCTGCCGGAGCGCCGCCCGGCCCACCCCGCGGCCGCGCCGATCACGACCCAGACGAAGAACATGGGGAGGATCCACAGGCTGATCTCCCCGGCGGACATATTTCCGACGCTCCGCAGAAAAACGACCCACAGGAGGCCAGCCAGCAGGGCGGCGGCCACTCCCATAGTGATATGTCTTGTAAAGAGGTTCTTCATGTCAGTCTCCCGGCCGGCTGCAGCCTTCCAGTATGGGGTCCCTTTGGAGGAACTGCCCCCATTTTCGGCGTTCGCGGGAAGGCTGACAACTGTGGATTCCCCGGGGTTTTCAATCCCTGCCGTACCTGCGGCCTGCCCCAGCAGGAGGATTAGTTCCACGCGGGAGGCGACCTCGTGTTTTGCGTAGATATTTTTCAGGTGGAATTCGACCGTTCTAATGGATATGTCAAGCGCAAGTGCGATCTGCTTGTTCGAGCGGCCTTGCAGGAGCAGTTCCAGTACCTGCCACTCGCGGCGGGTGAGGGTTTTCAGAGGGGACATGGGAAAGTCCTTATCAGAGCGCGGTTTCCATTTCGGCGACCACAGCCTCGATCAAGTCCACGGCCTCCTTCAAGGTTGGGGCGTCGAAGGCGAATTTGGCACCGGCTGTGGCGAATAATTCGGGCAGGGGCACCGTCGCGCCGAGCGCCAGCGCCCTGCGGTAATCGGCGACGGCCTTCTGCTGGTCGCGGCGGGCGTTCGCCCAGATCTGCACCGCGCCCAACTGGGCCAGCCCGTATTCGACATAGTAAAAGGGAGCGCCAAAGATATGCCCCTGACGGTGCCAGTAGGTCTTTTTGGCATCCTCCAGCCCGGAATAATCAATGCCGGTCATGTATTGATCCCAGAGGGCGGCCCACTGGTCCTCGCTCCTGGAGGCATCCACGCTGAGGCCGGGGTTTTCGTAGGCCCAATGCTGGAACGCATCCACCAGCGCCATGTAGGGGAAGAAGGTAATGATGCCCTCCAGGTGATCGATCAGGCTGCGCGCCTGTTCACGCTCCGTGTAGAACCCACCGCGTGCCTGTGTTGTGTAGGGCGCGGCCAGCAGTTCCATGCCCATGGAGGCCACCTCACCGAATTCCGCCGGCAGGTAGATCTCGCCGCGCTGGTAGAAATGGCAGTGGGCGCGCTCGAACTCATGAAAGGCGTGGCCGCCTTCGTGCAGCATCGTCTGCACATCCAGCGGCGTGTGGGTGTTGTTGATAAAGACGAACGGGCGGTGCGCCGCATGCAGACCCAGGCTGTAACCGCCCGGGGCCTTGTTCTTGCGGCTCTCCAGGTCCAGCAGGCCCTCATCCACCATGATCTGAAAATATCCCCCAAAGTCCGGGTCAACCTGCTCGAAAATGGCGTGCAGTTTTGTGATGAACTCGCTGATCGACTCATAAGGGCGGATGGGGGTATCACCCAATGTATCAACGAACACGTCCCAGGGGCGCACCGCCTCGATCCCCAGCCTTTGCCTGCGCCGTTCATAGGCCCGTTCGGCAGCCGGGACGACCACTTGGCGGATGGCGGCATGAAAGGATTTGCAGTCTTCGGGGGAATAATCGAAGCGGAACTTTTGTTTCCACATGTAGGCGCGGTAATCGGGCAGGCCCGCGCCCGCGGCAATCTTCGAGCGCAGCGGCACAAATCGCTCCCAGATCGCGTTAATGTTCTGCCTCTCTTTAAGGCGGCGGGCATTCACCGCCTCCCAGGCGCGCTGGCGGGTGGGGCGGTCCGGGTCGCGGAGGGGGGAGGACATCTGCTCGAGCGTCCATTCCTCCCCTTCCCATTGCACCGTAAGCGAGCCGGCCAGCTTGTTGTATTCCAGCCCGAGCTTCTCCTCCTCCCCCAGCAGCGGCAGGTTTTCCTGCGTGAAGATCTCCGCCTCAAGGCGCATCCGGCGCAGAGCTGTCTCGAAGCCTTTGGGGGAAAGGCCGCTTGCAAGGAGCCTGTCCTTCAATTTTTGTTCGGCGGTCTTGACCGTGGGCTGGAGGTCTTCAAGGTAGTGAGCGAAGCCCTGCTCGATGGCGGGGTCGGCAGTGTTAACGGTCGTGGCGATGAAGAGGCGCCAGTACTGCTCATCGGCGGTCCCGGCGAGGCGGGACCAATCCTGGAGCCAGGCCTCGACCGTTTCGCTGCTGAGCGGGCGCGCCTCCAGCTCTTGATAGAAAGGCTCGTAATCGCTCCAGCCGAGGGCAAAGATGGATTGGGCATCGGTGGGAAGGGTTTGAAAATTCATCGGGTACTCCAACAAAGCGATCCGGCGGAATTTGCCCGGGCATTCCGGCTTCATTTTACAGCAAAGAGCGACGAAGAGGGCGGCTGCCAGGAGGATAGGTCTGCAGTATTTCGTGTGGGGCTGCTTCGTCGGGAAGAGCGCCCTCCTCGCAGCGACAT
>CAYMQX010000155.1:3914-7113 GCA_964392495.1 uncultured Anaerolineaceae bacterium | reverse complement strand
AGATCGCCGAATGGCGCGAGAAGTCCAGCGCGCTGACAACGCGCTGGCAGGCAGAAAAACAGGCCATCAGCGAACTGCGCAGCCTCAAGGAAAAGGTGGAGCAGACCCGCCTGGAGATGGAACGCGCCGAACGGGCCACCGACCTGGAAAAAGCGGCCCGCCTGCGCTATGGCGATCTGCGCCAACTGGAGGAGCAGATCCGCACCGCGGAGGAGCGCCTCAAGGCACTGCAGGACGGACAAAGCTTGTTAAAGGAAGAGGTGGATGCGGAAGAAGTGGCGGCTGTGGTCGCGCGCTGGACAGGCATCCCGATCTCCAAGCTGCTGGAGGGCGAAATGCAAAAGCTCCTGCACATGGAGGCGGACCTGCACTCCCGCGTGGTGGGGCAGGATGAGGCTGTGCGGGTGGTCTCGAATGCCGTACGCCGGGCCCGGGCGGGCTTGCAGGATCCCAACCGCCCGATCGGATCTTTCATCTTCCTGGGGCCCACCGGCGTGGGCAAGACTGAACTGGCACGCGCCCTGGCAGAGTTCCTGTTCGACGACGAGCACGCCATGATCCGCATCGACATGAGCGAATACCAGGAGAAACACACCGTCAGCCGGTTGATCGGTGCGCCCCCGGGATACGTGGGGTATGATGAAGGCGGGCAGCTCACCGAAAGCGTCCGCCGCCGCCCCTACAGTGTGGTGCTGTTCGATGAGATCGAAAAAGCACACCCCGAGGTCTTCAATGTCCTGCTGCAATTGCTGGATGATGGACGGCTGACCGACGGCCAGGGCCGGACGGTGGATTTCCGCAACAGCGTGGTCATCATGACCTCCAACCTGGGGAACCAGTTGTGGGAGCAGGACCGCCTCGTGGGACGCGAGGAAGTGACGCACATGCTGCAGAACCACTTCCGCCCCGAGTTTCTCAACCGCATTGATGAGATCGTGGTCTTCCACCCGCTGCACAGGGAGCACCTGGCGGAGATCGTGGGGATCCAATTGCGACGCGTTGAGCAACTGCTGGCGGAACGCGGCCTCCACATGGAAGTCACCGGTCCGGCCAGGGAATATCTGGCCGAGGCAGGTTACGACCCAACCTTCGGCGCCCGGCCCCTCAAACGCGCCATCCAGCGCGAGCTGCAAGACCCACTGGCATTGGGCATCCTCTCGGGAGAATTCAGGGAGGGGGATACCATCCTGGTGGACCGCGGCCCCGAAGGCCTGGTTTTCCAGAATGCCGAACCGGTGATCGAAGGCCAGGTGGTCTCCTGAACCGTACCGCCCCGGGATGAACAGCATCCCGGGGCGTTTTTTTGCCTGCAAGCTCCAGCCGAAGCAAATCAGGGAGGGGAAAATTATTACACCTGCCGGGCAAAAGGCAACCAATCCTATGCTAAAATGTTTATATAGATACCTGACGAGCAGGGCTGGAGAGACCCGGCCGGACAGGATCGAGGGCAGGGCGGCAATAGCGGGGTTGGGGTTTGCGCGCAGGTGTTAGGAGATGGCAGAGAGCTCGCAGGTACAGGTCCGCTTTTACGAGGATTCCAATTTTGGGAAATCAGAGAGGCGCTTCTATGAAGACCGCCTTAAGTCCGGTCGCGTCACCACTGCGGGCGGGCTGGTAGTGGACCTGGCAGTCATTGCGGACGGCATCGGCGGGGAGAACGCCGGTGAACGCGCGGCCGAGATGACCATTGACGAGGTCTTCGATTGCGTGCAGAGCGCCTCGGAAACAGACCTTCCCCTGATCCTTCAGAATGCCGTGGAAATGGCCAATGCCAAGGTCTACCTGGAAGCACAGGGAGAGCTCCATAAACAGGATATGGGTTCCACCGTGGTCGTAGCCGCGGTGCATGAAGGCCGGCTGTTTGTTGCGAACGTTGGAGACAGCCGCGTGTACCTGCTGCGCGGCCGGCATCTCCGCCAGTTGACCTGGGACCACACCTGGGGGAACGAGATGGTACGCCAGGGTGAACTGACCCTCGAAGAGGCCGGGCGCAGCCTCCGCCGCGATGAACTGATGCGTTCGATCGGCTATGAACCCCAGGTCATGGTGGACCTGGGATTGTATGACGAAGAGGATTTGAGCGAGAAACAGGCTCGCGAACGACAGGGACTGCCCCTCCGGCACGGCGACCGGGTGCTGCTCTGCACGGACGGTCTGTTCAAGCCCCGCCGGGGTGGGGAAGGCCATTATGTGGAGCCGAAGGAGATCATCGGGATCCTCTCGGACGCGCAGGGCAGCGATTCCGCCCGGCAGCTGGTGGATAAGGCCCTGGAACGCAAGACCGACGATAACGTTTCAGTGATCGTCATGGAGGTGCCGGAGCGCATGCCTTTGCGTTTCCCCAAGGCCGCCCGGGCAGTGTTCATCGGCATGCTGGGGCTTGGCCTGATCGGATTGGCCTTTCTTGCCCCCTCGCTCCGAAAGCCGCCAGCCGCCCCCACCCTGCCGCCCATCGAGATCAGCCAGGATCAGGCCTATATCTCCGAGATCAAGGCAACGGAGCTCGAATATCTGCCAACCGGCGGTGAGCCGCACCTTGTGGCGGGAGGGGAGTTCATCGATTTTATTCCCGGCGCGGTCTTGAAGACCAGCCCGCAAGGGACCGGTTACGCGCTCGTCGGTCTTCCCGGGCGCGCAGAACTGTTCATCGGTCCGGGGAGTGAGATCCAGTTGGTCTCCTCCGATGCCACCGGGGTTGTGCTCCAGCTACAGTCCGGGCGGGCCATCATCAACCTTCAGGATGACTTTCCGGCGAACCGCAGGCTTACCGTTTATTCACCTTCGTGGGCCAAGACCTGGGTGAGCAGTTCCACCATGTGCCTGTGGTACGAACCGCAGTCCGACCTGTTCACCATGGATTGCGTGGCGGACCGCTGCGGTTATGACGACTCGCGCGAGAAGCTGGTCGAAGCAGGCTACCATGTGCAGTTCGCAGGCCCTCAACTGAGTTCGGTGGACCTGGGCCTGCAGCCCGAGATGTGCCAGTTCGTGCCGGGACTGATCCCGTTATCCACGCCCACGGTGACAGCCAGCGCTACCGCCACACAACGCAGGATTGCACAGAGCAAGCCACTGCAGCATACTGCTACACCCAAAGAGAAAGAGATCCCCACCTACACCTTCACGCCCAGCCCCACGTGGACTCCGCTGCCGACCGCGACGCCCACCCCTACCAGCACCTTCACGCCCAGCCCGACCT
>CAYMQX010000155.1:0-3814 GCA_964392495.1 uncultured Anaerolineaceae bacterium | reverse complement strand
CCCACCGAAACCCCCGCGGCGCAGACAGTCCCGGCGCCGCCGGGAGGCTCTTCGGCTACCGGAACCGCAACCCCAACCCCCTAGAATCACCAGAGCGTACACCGGAGAAGCCCGCCGCGCGCAAGGGAGAATTTGCCATATTCGGAGTCCTCAGGCATAATCGGAGCCGGGAAACCTGCCAGGCGGGATCCCCTGTGGAGATGGTGCATGCCCAACCCCCTGATCGTTATTGATGCAGACCAACAGAACAGTGCAGTCTTAAAAAACACCCCTCAGAATGATCGCTGGCGCGCGGAACAGATCACCCCGCGCCAGGGGCTTCCCTTTACCCTGATCGTGGTGGCCGATGGAGAAGGCTCCGGCGCGGCCGGGCAGGTTGCGGACCAGGCCGTGGGCATTGCCTTCGCGGAGGCCACCCTGCGGCGGGACGATCCACTGACCAGGCTTCTCAGGCACCTGGTCAGCCAGATGAACGAAGTAGTCTCGCGGCATGGCAGCGGCGGTCAGGTGGGCATCACACTGGGCGCGATACAGGGTGATATGGTCTGGCTCATCCAGGCGGGGAGCCAGACCCGCTGCTACCGGGTGCGCCGGGAGAATTCGGTGGCTGTCCTTACCAGTGAAAACGACAGCCCGCTCGGCAGGCATACGGCGCTGCCCTCCCTGCCGGTGGAGAGCCACAAACTGAAGCGCGGGGATAAACTGATATTCTGCACAGACGGTCTGTTCGCGGGTGACCTTGTGACCCCTGCCGACCTGGGCAGGATCGATCGCTATCAGGACATCAAGGGCGCGTCCCGTCACCTGAGCGCGACCGCCATGGGCCGCAATGTGAACGACAATGTGACCGTCGTAGTCGCCGCCTATGGACACAAGAGCCGCTGGCCGGTCCGGGTCCTGATCTTTGACCTGCTGGGGGTGATCGCGGCCATCCTGATCATCGCGGTAGTGGCCGGCCTGATCGCCAACTTTACCCGTGTGCCGCCCCGCCCGCCGGACCTGGGGATCGCCGTGCTGGCCGAAGGCCAGGCCGTGCAGGTGGAGCCATTCCAGATCATCTACCCGGGCAGCGACATCAATGCCATGCCCGATTCGACACTTCACCTGATCCTTAAACGACGGGCCTCCCTCCAAAGCGGACTGACCACCACCATTCCGGGTGTGGACCTGTACCTGGGGAGGAACGCCTTTGCCAACCTGACCAGCCTGGATGTGCAGGGATATATGGATGCACAGAACGGGGTCCTGGCGCCCACGAACCTGACCGAACTGCGCCTGTATTCCGGCAGCCTGCTGCTCCTCAGCCGGCAGGAGCGCACATTTTATGTGCGACCTGCGGAGGCCGGCCTTGCGGAGGCGCTCTTTATGGTGCTAAAGGGCAGCGAGGCCGCGCTGGGGGTCACGCGCGAGGAGAACAGCGTCGAGGCCTATTGTTTGCGAGGCAGCTGCAGCCTCCATGCAGGGCGGGACTTCGCTCCGCTGACCTCCGGCAGCAAGGTTTCCTTTCCGAATGGAAGCACAACTTTGGACCACCTCAGCCTGGCCCCGATGGAAGAGGCGGATTGGAAAGCCTGGCAGGAGTTGTGTACTGCGCTGCGGGGAGATTTGCAGAACTCCCCGGCGAGCTGCCAGATGGCCATGCCTTAGCCGCCGTCGGGCCATCCCGCTGCTCTGCTATAATCTTCATATGATCCTGGTCACCGGAGCGACCGGTTTCATCGGCCGGTCGCTGGTTCGTGAACTCTCTACCGCAGGCCATCCGCTGCGGGTACTGCTGCGCCCCTCGCGGCGGAGCCCGCGCCTGCCGCGGGGCGTGCCTGTGGAGGTGGCGGTCGTCAGCCTGGCCGACCCACGCGGGCTGCGCGCGGCGCTCAACGATGTGAAGATCATTTTTCACCTGGCGGGGGCCGAATGGCAGGGACGGCACGCGAATCTGACCGCCACAGACGTGGAGGGGACCCGAAACCTGGTGGAGGCCGCAGTGGATGCGGGCGTGCAGCGTTTTATCTACCTCAGCCACCTGGGTGCCTCCCGCCAATCCAGTTTCCCGGTCCTGCAAGCCAAGGGAGAGGCGGAGGAGCACATCCGGCGCTCTTCACTTTCCCATACCATCCTGCGTTCCGCCATCGTCTACGGTCCGGACGACCACTTCACCACAGGCCTAGCACGTCTGCTGCGCATGGCCCCGGCTGTTTTTTTCATCCCCGGCGGTGGCAGGACCGTCCTGCAGCCTTTTTGGGTGGAGGATCTGGTGGCCTGCCTGCTGTGGACCCTGGACAACCCCGATTCCCTCAACCGGGTCTATGAACTGGGAGGCAGCGAATACTTCACTGTGCGCCAGATCCTTGAGATCCTCATGCCGATCATCCATGCCCGGCGCACATTGGTGGAACTGCCCATCCCGCTCCTTCGCTCTCTGACGGTCCTGCTGGAGAACACCATCCCCGGTTTCCCCGCTTCCTCCTTCTGGGTGGACTATGCCTTCGTCAGCCGCACCTGCCCGGCGGATTCCACCTCGCGTGCCTTCGGTCTCATGCCGGCGCGCTTCACCTATCGCCTGGATTATCTGGCCTATAAACCATGGTGGCGGCGCCTCTCGGAGACCTATTCCGCCCGCCGCGAGGAGGCGCTGGAACGTCTGCGCGAGCGCTTCCCGCGCCTGCCCGGTTGAGCTCGCCTGCATGACTCCCACCATCCGACTGCTCGAAACCCCCGAAGACATGGCCTCCGTGGAGGAGCTTCAGCGCGAGGTCTGGCCCGGCAGCGAGACGGACGTGGTGCCCGCGCACATGCTCATCACGGCCATCCACAACGGCGGCCTGGTGCTGGGCGCATTCCTGGAGGGGCGCATGGTGGGGTTCGTCTTCGGGTTTCCGGGGCTGGAGCGGACACCCGACGGCCCGCGGGCCAAGCACTGTTCACACATGATGGGCATCCACCCCGGGTTCCGGGATGCAGGGATCGGGTTTGCGCTCAAGCGGGCACAGTGGCAGATGGTGCGGCATCAGGGGCTGGATCACATCACGTGGACCTACGACCCGCTGATGAGCCGCAACGCGTATCTGAACATCGCCCGGCTGGGCGCGGTATGCAGCACCTACCGGCGCTCCGAATACGGCGAGATGCGCGACGGCCTGAACCTGGGTCTGCCCTCCGACCGCTTCCAGGTGGACTGGTGGGTCCACAGCCGCCGTGTGCAGCAAAGGCTGGGGCGGCGCGCCCGCAAGCCGCTGAGGCTGGAGCATTTTGAAAAGGCCGACATCCAGCCGCTGTACGCCCTGGATGGTGAAGCTGGCCGGCCGCGGCCGCCGGAGCATCTCTCACAGCCTGCGGGCCGGCTGATCCTCGCCGAAATCCCGGCGGACTTCCTGGCGTTGAAGGAGGCGGATTTCGCCCTGGCGCGCGATTGGCGCTTCTTCTCGCGGGAGGTGTTCGAGACGGCCTTCGCGGCCGGCTATATTGTTACCGACTATATTTATGAGCGCTCCGAGGATACGTCTCGCAGCTTCTACGTTCTCACGCACGGCGATACCACCCTGGATGCCGTGCTTTGAGGATCAACCCTTACTCCCCGAATCTTAGCAGCAGCAGAATATCGTTCAATGCGGCCGCGAAGAGCTCGTGCATGACCTCCTGGCTGGCCGTATAAGGACCGCCGAAGGAGCCGTCGCCATATACCTGGCGGGCGGTCTCTGCATCCATGACCGCGCTGGGGACCCTGGGAGGCGTCTTGGGGGCATCGGGGGGCTCTCCCACGATGGTGAAGGGAAAGGCCTCCAGCCAGTTGGCATGGGCAGGCTTGATCCCGTGCTTT
>CAYMQX010000154.1:0-7115 GCA_964392495.1 uncultured Anaerolineaceae bacterium | reverse complement strand
GATGAACAGAAGGGTCCATAGGGTGCTGACGATAAGCTGTCTGATCCCAATACGGGTTGGTTTCCAGCCTGCGGCGGGGTGTTCAATCCCCCACAGCGTTTCGAGAGTCTGAAGTAGGTAGGGGATGAAGATCCACGGTGGAATGAGGTCTGTTCCCCAGGCAAGAACAAGAGCTGCAAAAAAATTGAATCCAGTATATAGAAGGCTGCGCTGCCCGGCGATGAACCGCTGCCTCTGTGATGGAATGGATTTCCAACCCCGCTGCTCCAATCGAAGGTAGGCGTACACAATGGATGCCGCGGATTGAGCCCAGACCAATGCCCAAAGCCACCATCCGGTGGGGTCATAGCGGCCTTGTCCCACCCAATAGGCCGCGGGGGCTGCGAGCGAAAGCACCCCGGTCGCAAGTATCTCTACACCTGCCTGGCGGCGCTCCTCGCGACGTGACACCAGCCAAAGATGCCAGGCGAAAATAAGCGTGCCTGGAATGGCAAGAATGAGAAGGTAGGAAAAGCCCTGGAAGATCAGCCCGATCAGAGCCAAAATGATGACTATGCCATACAAGACAATCCAAAAGCGAGCCGCAGAAAGATCCGTGCGAGGGCGGCGCCCCGCATAAGCTTTTACTGCCATGGTTATGGGCTGCCGGATGAGAAAGGCCACCATGGCGGCAAGCACCAGGCTGATGGATGCAAGGGAGAAGCTGCGTCCGGAGAAAAGTCCGACCAAAAGCGGACTTAGGATGAAGACCCATGAGCCATGATCTTGGGGGAGAGCAATCTGTCGCTTGAATACACTCGCGATCATGCAGGTGATTATAAGATTAAACGGAGGTTTGGAAGTCATTTTATTCATGGAGCTTTGTCAGGTTTTGAATGACCCGGAAATGCCGGATCAATTCCAATTGTCTTTATAATGTGATGCATAATTCAAATTGCGGATCACATAACCCAGGGAGCATCTTATGAAAAAGGAAAAGGTATTGGCAACTCTCGATCAGGCCTGGAAGGCTTTTCTGCAGTCCTACTCCGGTCTGAAAAGAGAACAATTGCTTATCCCCGGAGTGACAGGAGAATGGTCGATCAAGGAGATCATTTCGCATGTGAGCTGGTGGGAGGAAGAGGCACTGAAACATCTTCCTCTTGTGCTTCAGGGAGGAAGGCCGAAACGCTACTCTGTGCTTTATGGCGGGATTGATGCCTTCAATGCACAGATGGCAGATAATCAGCGATCATTAACGCTGGCGCAGGTGCTTAATAGACAGGCCGAAATTCATGTAAAGCTGCTTGGATATCTTCATCTCGTCAATGAGGAACAATTTGCCTCTGAAACGCGCTTCCAGCGCAGACTTCGCCTGGATACTTACGGCCATTACCGGATCCATACCCGGGATATAGGAGATTGGAAAGCGCGCCTGGTGCAGGAATAAAAACAGACCTCCGCGGCAAGTCCGCGGAGGTCTGGTGTCTACCTCCTTCCAGTATATGGACAATTGGAACATTCAAGGTGGCCGGGATCTTCCATGCTATGCGCTTTGAAATAAAGCATCGCCACATTCGCAGTGGGCATGGCTTTCGCCACAGTCATCCGGCCATGACCATCTTCAAGATGATGCAGAGCTTTCAGCACACCATCACGCAGACAAAAAATAACGACGGAAGGACTTTTCAATCTCTGTCATTTTGGATGGCAATTTGGGTTACCTTATGATGACGCGATCTGGCATGCTGCGTATCGCCGGCCTTGTTGGTGAAGTCGGAGACACTCTTGAGTCTCTTATCAAGTGGGGAAAACAAAAATCAGATTCCAGTTGGATTACTATCCAAGTAAAGGCGGAGGCAAGCAATTTGTCTTTCCTTCGTGCATAAAAGCGCATATGCGGACCTTATCATTATTATCGTGAACGAAATCACGAAGTGACATTTGTCATTATTAGTTGTTCCGACTGTCACATTAATGATAGGGTATAATTTGACAAAATCTCTCCAAATAGGGAGCTACAATGGAGTTATCAAACAGGGATGCAGTGTCGATCGATGTGGGGACCAGGCTTAAAGAGCTGCGTGAGGCCCGGAATATTTCCATGCGGGGCCTTGCGACAGCAAGTGGACTATCGGCAAATGCATTAAGTATGATAGAGAGGGGGAAGACCTCTCCCTCTGTAAGCACCCTGTATAAGCTTGCGGATGCCCTGGGGGTGCCTGTTACTGCATTTTTTGGAAGCGATGGCGAACGCCGGTCAGTGATTTTTATCAAGGCAGACCAACGAACCCGGGTTCCATTTGCCAGGGGCATCTGGGAAGGATTGGGTGGAGAGCAGTTTACCGGCCGGGTCGAGCCGTTTGTTCTTACGTTGGAAAGCGGGGCCAGTAGCGGACCTCATAGTATGGTCCACAGCGGGCACGAGTTTGTGTACTGTTTGCGAGGTAAAATCGAATATCAGGTCGAAGACCGGCATTTCCTACTGGAGATCGGTGACAGCCTGCTGTTTGCAGCAAGACTCCAGCATTACTGGCATAACCCGGGCGGCACAGTGGCGAATGCCCTGATCCTCCTCTCGGGATTTTCAGAAGGAGAACAGCCGCATACCATGCACTGGAGAATTGCCGAAAAAAAGTAAAACAAAGAGCGCCGAAAGGCGCTCATCATATGATCCTATTTCAAAGACAGGTCAGGCATACATTCCCCAGTCCAAGGCCGAGGGATCTTCCATCATTGAGAAATCCCACATTTCCACGCCCATCTCAATGTTGACGGGCATATTGAGGCCTTCAACTGCCTTGGCCTTGGTCATTTCCACCATCGCGGGGCCATAGGGACAGAAAGGCGTCGTAAGGATCATCTTCATCCGTGCAATATTGTTTTCAATGCTGACGTCCCGGATAAGCCCCAATTGAATGATGTTCATTCCAATCTCTGGGTCGATCACCTCGGAGAGTTTTTCCCGCAGGAATTGCACCCTCTCGGGATCGGTTGTATGGATGGTCCATTGAATTTCTTTGATGTCGGACTCTTCGCTCATATGTTTACCTGTTCTAATGAAATATGGAAATTGTGGATAGTTACTTTGTTGTCGCTTGGACAACATAGGTGCAGTGAACTCCGCCATCCAAAATACACTGAACCTTGTTGGCGGGGACTGCAAGCATGCGCGAAATCAAGGTTTGATCTACAGTGCATACTTCAGGGTGGGCAACGCCAATCTGGTAGTACGGACATGAGATCTCGTGGATCTGATACTCATTATCCTTCCTTTCCCATTCGACGGTAAATCCTTCCTCAGCCAGAAGCGTCTGGACAAAGTCCAGGCGTTCCTCCATATTCAATCCCTGCATTTGTCCCTCGTAGTCATGGGCCATGTCCTCGGCGATCTGGTTAAAAAGCCTGGCTACCATGGGCTTGGGCATGGTTTCCTTGAGTTGTTGGAGAAGCCGGGTGGTAAGGCGGAGATAGCGGGTGGGGAACTTCTCCATCCCATCCTCGCTGAGGGAGTAAACCAGCCGTGGGCGGCCTACCCCATGCCGCTCCTCGGATGCAAGAACCAATCCTTCGACCTGCAGATTGGTCAGATGATGGCGAACAGAGATGGGGTTGATCCCCACGGCTTCTGCCAGATCATTGATGGTCCGATTCGGTGTGCGGAGAAGGGTATGTAGAATTCGATCTCGCGTGCTTTTCATGTGTTTTCCTGTCTCTTGGAGGCAGTATAACAGCCTGACCCGGGACTGTCAATATATTAGATAAATATCATAAATATCCATTGAAGGTTCAGGATCTTTCAAGATGCTTCATCCGTGTGAACAATACGGATCTGTACGCAGTCCCGACGCGATATTCTATTCACCCTGTGCTATATCTTTGGAAAAGAATCCATCGTGTAGCCAAAATCAGAGAGCCGCTAATTTACTAGAAAAATATGATAAATATTGACATGCGACTACCTCTCTGCTATAATTTCCAAATCCCGATTCCGCCTCTTGGCGATTTTTTTGAGGAGAACTGTATGTCGGATCTTGTGATTAAAAATCTCCACGTAAGCATTGATGGTAAGGAAATCCTGCGGGGCTTGGATTTAACCGTGGAGCAGGGCAAGGTACATGCAATCATGGGTCCCAATGGGACAGGGAAATCGACCCTGGCTTACACCTTGATGGGACATCCCCACTATTCAGTGACTGGTGGCGAAGTTTTATTTAAGGGCAGGAATGTACTTGAACTGGAGCCCGATGAGCGCTCCCGGCTGGGACTATTCCTTGCCTTTCAATATCCGGTAGCCATTCCTGGAGTGACGGTTGCCAATTTCCTGCGCTCAGCAATCAATGCCCGCCGGCGGGCTGAGAATTCAGAGGATAAAGGGATGCCGATCCCGGAGTTCCGTAAGATGCTTAAGGAAAAAATGGCGCTTCTGAAAATGGACCCCAGCTTTGCCGGGCGATACCTCAACGAGGGCTTCTCGGGGGGTGAAAAAAAACGTGCCGAGATCCTTCAAATGGCTGCGCTTCGTCCAGAGATTGCCATCCTGGATGAGACGGACTCGGGGCTTGACATTGATGCCCTGCGTATTGTCTCTGAAGGCGTGAATGCTCTCATGGATCAAAATCTGGGCGTGCTTGTCATCACGCACTATCAACGGCTGCTTAATTACATCAAGCCGGATTATGTACATGTCATGATGGGTGGGCGGATCGTAGAGTCCGGAGGTGCGGATCTAGCCCTGCACCTTGAGGAGAAGGGGTACGAATGGATCCGGGAGAAGTATGAGGAAACGGCTGCGGCCTGACTCTATGCAGCCGGCAGAAGGCGGATTGAATCCCTTGATCCATACGCCTTCCGACACTTGCAGAAATATCTGGTGACCCATGACTGAAGATTCAAAAATTCTGGAAGATATCGGCCAATATAAATACGGCTTTCACGACCCGGATGATAAATACGTATTCAAGTCCCGCCGAGGCTTGGACCGGGGCGTCGTAGAACAGATTTCCCGAATGAAGGATGAGCCTCAGTGGATGCTGGACTTCCGTCTGAAGGCGCTGGACCATTTTCAGCAAAGGCCCATGCCCACCTGGGGGCCGGATCTCTCGGAGCTTAATCTCGATCAGATCTTTTATTATGTTAAGCCTACCGAAAAGAGCGAGAAATCCTGGGAGGATGTCCCGGATGATATCAAGCGAACCTTCGACCGGCTTGGAATCCCGGAAGCCGAGCGAAAATTCCTGGCCGGCGTGGGTGCGCAGTACGAATCAGAAATGGTCTATCACTCCATCCAGGAACATTTGGAAAAGCAGGGTGTGATCTTCCTTTCCATCGAAGACGGGCTGCGCCAGCACCCCGACTTGTTCCGCGAGTATTTTGGTACGGTCATACCCATCGAGGATAACAAATTCGCGGCGTTGAACAGCGCTGTATGGTCGGGCGGCTCTTTTGTGTATGTCCCCAAGAACGTCAAGGTAGACCTGCCGTTGCAGGCCTACTTCCGATTGAATAGCGCCAATGTCGGGCAATTTGAACGTACCCTTATCATAGTGGATGAAGGCGCATCAGTACATTACGTAGAAGGCTGCACGGCACCGCAATACACTACTGATTCCTTTCATTCAGGTGTGATCGAGATCATCGTAAAAAAAGGCGCCCGATCCCGATATTCAACCATCCAGAATTGGAGTACCAACGTTTATAACCTGGTGACACAACGCGCCAAGGTATTTGAAAACGCCACCCACGAATGGGTGGATGCCAACCTGGGCTCCAAGGTGACCATGAAATAGCCCTCGTGTTATCTGATGGAACCCGGTGCTCACGGCGAAATGCTGTCCATGGCGTTTGCCGGACCGGGGCAGACCCAGGATGCCGGGAGCAAAATGTATCATTTTGCGCCCAATACATCCTCCAAGATCACCTCCAAATCCATTTCAAAGGCGGGAGGACGGGCTTCTTATCGCGGTTTGTTAAAAGTCTATCAAGGAGCAAAAGGCGTCAAGTCCAATGTGGTCTGTGATGCACTCTTGCTGGATCCTCAATCACGCTCGGATACATATCCGTATATTGAAATCGATGAAGATGATGTGACTATTGGACATGAGGCCTCTGTTTCAAAGGTTGGGGAGGAACAGCTTTTTTACCTGATGTCACGTGGTTTAAGTGAAGAGGAGGCCACAACGATGGTTGTGTCTGGTTTTATCGAGCCGCTCGTCAAGGAACTTCCGATGGAGTATGCTGTCGAGATGAACCGGCTTATCCAGCTCCAAATGGAAGGCTCAATAGGATAATAACATTCAGTGCAACCGCCGGTCTTTGACTCCGGCAGCGAAAATTCACCGAGAAGAGTATGCAGGAAAAATCAAAAGTTACCGTATCCAAGACCCGGCGTCCCGAGGTGGCCGCCCAAAATTTTGGCTTCACGCGGGAGATGGTTTCCCGCATCGACGGCCCTTTGGCTGATTATCGAGCTGCCGCCTGGGATGTTTTTAAACGCCTTCCGCTGCCTACCACAAGGGAGGAAGCCTGGCGGCGCACCGATATTCACTCCATGCCAGTAGCGGACTTTGTTCTACCCGATGGATATCTGACAAAGATTCCGACAGTACCCGCTGCTCTTCTTAAGCCATTGATTGCGGATAAGCATGGCGGCCAGATCGTTCTCACGCCAGAGAGTGCAACAATCGATCTTTCCCAATCAGTACTCGACCAGGGTGTGATTTTTACGGATCTAAAGACCGCCGGGAAAAAGTATCCTGAGTTACTGCAAAAATTGGCGGGTAAGACCGTCAATGCCGAAGAGGGGAAATTTGCGGCACTTGCAGGTGCGCTTGCACAAACCGGCGTCGTCCTCTATGTCCCAAAAGGAGTTATCGTTGAAGAGCCGCTGCACTCAATATTGTGGGGGCCGGGAGCGAACCTTGCGCATATTTCCCATCTACTAATTTTGGTGGATGAGGGGGCCTCGGTAACTTATATGCACGAAGCCGCCTCCCCGGATGATCCGGGAACGACCTCAATGCATGCTGGTTTAGTAGAGATCCAGGTCATGGAATCTGCCTCCTTGCGCTTTGTTGAGCTGCAATCATGGGGCCGGCAGGTGTGGAACTTTTCACACGAGCGCGTCCGTGTAGAGC
>CAYMQX010000153.1:0-7130 GCA_964392495.1 uncultured Anaerolineaceae bacterium | reverse complement strand
GGGGATCGAGTTCATGGCCGCCGCGCAGGCCCTGGATTTCCGCCAGTTCACGCCAGGCAAGGGCACGCAAAAGGCGCGCGATGTCATCCGCCGCCACGTGGAACACCTGGAGGTGGACCGGCCGCTCTATAACGATCATAACAAGATGAAGGCGCTGGTGAAGTCGGGAGAGATCCTGGAAGAGGTCGAAAAAGCCGTGGGGAACCTGGGATAGAAACCGAATGCAAACCGCCCGCTCCGAAGTGAAGCGGGCGGTTTTTTTCATCGCGTTGGGTCAGGGCTCCACACTGATGACGCTTCCCACGGCGTTCAGCTTCAGAGTCCAGACGCTGCCGGGCTGGAACTGCTGAAACTCGGTGAGGCTGGCGGGAGAATAGACGATCTGTCCCGAATCGGAGGAGAAATACACGGACAGATCCTCCGAGGCGGAACCGGCGCGCTGATCCGTACTCACATTCGGCGAGGCGTAGACCGGGAAGAGGTCGCTGCCCTCCTGGGTGAAGGTCTGGATGGTCTGCCACTCCGTCACCGTGTAGGAACAGTAATCGGTGCTTTCATCATGGCACTCTTCCACCACCTGCCCGTAGCCGTTGCCCTGGTCGATGGTCTTCTGCTCGCAAACCTGGTGCGTCTCGGTGCGGCAGGAGACGTTATAAGCATCGCCGGGAGGGCTGCCAGGTTCATCGTTGTGGCGCACTTCCTGCTGCTCCTGCAGCGGCACCGAGGTCTGCCAGTGCACCCCGGTCACAGTGGCTTGTACCGAGGAGGAGGGGAAGACGAAGATGAACAGAGCCGCGAGGCAGCAGATGAGCAGGGCCGCGCCGATCCCGCCGATCAGCAGCCAGTTCGTTTTGCGGGCAGGCTTTGCGGCAGGTGAGACCGGTGCGGCGGGAGCGATGCCCCCCACCGGCGCCTCGAAGCTAAGGGGACCTGCAGACATGGAAGCGCGCGGCAGAGGCGAACCGCATTTTATACACATGGTCCCGGAGGCGGGGTTCTCCGTACCGCAGTTGGTGCAGACCACCGCTGCGACCGGCGCGGCAGAGGCAAGCTCACGGCCCGATTCACGCTTTTTCCCTTCCGCCAGGTCCGCGCCGCACTGGGAGCAGGTCACGGCGTTGGCGGGGTTGCGCGTGCCGCAGAAGCCGCAGATGATATCGGCGCCCGCCGCGGCAGCCTGCGTTTCCTTTGCGTCCGTAACGAGTTTTTCGTCTGCGGTGCGCTCAAACTGTACGTTCTCGGGCTGGGGGGCGCCGCAGTTCTGACAGGTCTTCACCGAGCCGGGATTGCGGCTGTTGCAGTTGGGGCAGGTCCACTCCAGACGGACATAACCAAGGGTGCGCTTGGGGGTCATCAGTTCTCCTCAAAGCGAATGATAAATCAATACAGGGAAAAATCAAGAGAGGCTTAGCCCTTCTTCAACCCGTGCAGCCGGCGGACGTCCTCCAGCAGAGATTCGATATCCGGCTCGGGATGAGGAGAGGGGTCCACAACGGAGGGGCTCTCTTTGGAACCGGCCAGGGCACGGAATACTGCCTCGCCGCCGTTGGACACATTCTGCGGGTCATATCCGCCCTCCAATACGAAGACGATCCTGCCCTGGCAAAATTCAGAAGCCATCTCCACCAGGAATTTGGAGACCTGGAAAAATCCCTGCGTAGAAAGGCCCAACGAGGTGATAGGGTCATTCCAATGTGCGTCAAATCCCGCCGAGACCAGGATGAGTTGGGGCCGGAAGGCAGCCAGAGCGGGGCGCATGACGGCTTCCTCGATGCGTATAAAGCAGGCATCCCCCGAATAGGCGGGCAGCGGCAGGTTGAAGATGCGCCGGCGCGCCGCGGGTGCGTCGCTGATGTCGCCCGTACCAGGATAGATCCCCCATTGATGGGTGGAGAGGAAGCCCACCCGGGGCTCGTCCATGAAGGCAGCCTGGGTCCCGTTGCCATGATGGGCGTCGAAATCCACGATCATGACGCGTTCCAACCCGGAGACCAGCGCCTGGTGCGCGGCGATGGCAGCATTATTGAAGAGACAGAAGCCCATGGCCCGGGCTGGTTCGGCATGGTGGCCCGGGGGCCGGACGATGGCGAATGCGCCGCGCGCCTCCCCATCCAGGACCGCCTGCAAACAGGTGAGCGTGGCTCCCACGGCCAGTAGTGCATCCGCATAACTGGAGGGGGTGATGAAGGTGGGAGCATAATCAATAATGGCAGGAGCCTGCTCACGGCAGGCCTGTTCCAGGGCCTCGATATAGCCGTGGTCATGCACCTGCGCGACCTGCTCCGGAGAAGCAGGGACGGCGCCCAGCCGGCGGGCAGCGAACTCGTCCAGACGCGAGGCCAGCAGGTCCAGGCGGGATGGCCGCTCGGGGTGGTCCGGATATTCGTGGGCGGGAGAAGAGACGAGGCTGTAAACGGTCTCCATACATGGATTATAAGAGCAACCGGGGGCGGAGTGGAGGGCCGCTTAAAAGGAACCGCCGCCTGCCAACATGGGGGGGGCATGCTGAACGAGGCGGCGGGGTTGACACCTAATTACCAGTAAAGGGAGGGCAGGTGTCGATGGGTTAATCATATAACCCTATGCTTACAAAAAAATTAAATTCAGATTAGAATTGTCCGAATTTATGATCCTTGTTCTCAAAGAGTTTCAGCCACTCTTCCAGCTCACGTTCGCTCATATGAGCCGTACCGGGAGGGGGCGGGTCGGGGCTGGTCTGCAGGGTCTCGATCAGTGTGCGGGAGAACTCCTCGGAGGAGATCACCCTGGCTCCTCTGGCGCGCACCCCGGCTTGCAGATCACGATCCGAAGTGACCACCGTCCAGTTGCGGGCGGCACGCCCGAGGCGCTCCAGTCGCTGCCGGATAGCCTCATCCGCGATGAGAGGCCGGCGCACAAAATGAGCGATCACGCTCCCATATTTACGGTTCTGAACAGAGCCCGGCGGGGCGTTATCGAAATAGACCTCCAACGAGCCCCGGCGTGAAAGCCGGGAGAACTCGCCAAGCAAATTGAGAAGGGCCAGCTCATCGTCCGGGGCGTCCAGACGCAGGCCGAGCTTGGGGATCAGGTTGTGGCCGTCGATCAGGTAAGGCATGAGGTCCGGCCGCGATTGTACGCTTGCAGGGAGGGATTGGCAAGCTCGATCCGCGCCCTCCATGCAAGGGTCAGGTCAAGGCACGAGTTCGCGCGTTGTGATCTCGAACTTCGGCGGATTTTCCAGGTGCTTCTTGACCGCGCACAGCCCGGCGGATTTGATCAGGGCATCGTAATATTTGGAGGGAAAATCAGGGGGCACCTGGATCTCCAGGTCGATCTTCTCCACCATGCCGTTGAAAGGATTGGCATGGACACGCTGGATCAGGCGCAGTCCCTCGGTGGGCAGGCTCCGCTGGCGGCAGAAGCCCAGCACGTAGATGCCGGCGCAGGTGCCGATGGAGGCGAGGAAGGTGGCAAAGGGGGAGGGCGCGATCCCATCCGGCGGCTGGTCAGTAGGGACGGTGAGGTTGCCGAAGTGCGCATCCACCCGCGAGCCGCCGGGAAAATCGATCAACATTTCCATGAAAAATCTCCTTAATGTGAACTAAGTATTTGATGCAGGAAGGTTGAAAAAGTTGCCCCGGCGATATAATAAAAACAGCCCGGAAGCCTCCAGCCTGCGCCGGAATGATTCCAAAGACTTTTTACCCCCACCGACGTAGATATACAATGAACGGATATTGAAAAGAGGAGACAAGATGGCCGACAGAAATGACAGACATATTACCGTGCCCACCAGCGGCAGCGCTCTGCGCGACCTGGTGAACCGGTTGAAATTGATCGTGCGGCTGATGGGCGACAACCGCGTCAGCCCCTTCCTGAAACTGCTGCCGATCGCCTCCCTGGTCTATCTCATCTCCCCCGTGGACCTGGTAATGGGCATCCCGGGCGTCAGCGCGCTGGATGATATGGCGCTCATCTCACTGGGCGCCTACCTGTTCATCGAGTTCTGCCCGGCGGACGTGGTGGCGGAGCACATGAGACAGCTCACCGGCAGGGTTGCGCCGGGCGAAGATGTAGAGGTGGTGGACGGCCAGGCGACCGAGATACGCGACAACGAGGAGTAAATCTTGCAGCGAGTGACACTCCTTTTAGTGGTTTTTATCCTGGCTGCCTGTACCGCACCCCCCTCCCCTACCAGCGCACCTCCAACAGCCCTCCCGCCGACAGCCAGCCCCCCACCCACGGTCACAGAAACATCCCTGCCGTCCACCCCCACTCTCACACCCCCGCCCACCTCCACCGGGACTTTCCCGGATGCGGCGGACTACGCCTGGACGCAAGTCGCATCCGGAGATCTCAGGCGTCCTGTGGATATCCAGAACGCCGGGGATGGATCGGGGCGATTGTTCATCGTGGAGCAGGCCGGGCGCATCCGCATCCTCCAGGATGGCAGGTTGCTGCCAGCACCTTTCATCGATATTATCTCCGAGGTGGGCAGCTCGGGCAACGAACAAGGACTGCTGGGGCTGGCCTTCCATCCAAAATATAAAGAGAACGGTCTGTTCTTTGTAAATTACACGGACAGGAACGGGAATACGGTGATCGCACGTTTCCAGGTCTCGGACGATCCCAACACAGCCGACCCTGGCTCTGAAAAGCACATCCTGGAAGCAGACCAGCCCTATGCCAACCATAACGGGGGAGTGCTGGCCTTCGGGCCGGATGGCTATCTGTACGCAGGCCTGGGCGACGGCGGTTCGGGCGGCGATCCCCTCGGGAACGGGCAGAATCAAGGGACCGTGCTCGGCAAGATCCTGCGGATGGACGTGGATTCGGGTGATCCTTACGTCATCCCACCCGGCAACCCCTTCGGCAACGAGGTCTGGGCCTACGGCCTGCGCAACCCGTGGAGGTTCTCCTTTGACCGGCTCACGCATGACCTCTATATAGGGGATGTCGGCCAGGGCGCTTGGGAGGAGATCGACTTCCTCCCGGCGGGCTCTCCCGGCGGCACGAACTTCGGCTGGAATATCATGGAAGGGGATGAACCCTACGCCGGGGGGGATACCGCCAACCTGACCGCTCCTGTGGCCGTCTATCCTCACGCCTCAGACCCTGGAGGATGCTCGGTAACAGGCGGATACGTGTACCGCGGCCAGGCCCTGCCCGAGTGGCAGCGCATTTATCTCTACGGAGATTACTGCACAGGCATTATCTGGGGCCTGCTCCATACAAATTCCGGGTGGCAGTCACAGGTGATGTTCCGGACCGGGTCCAATATCAGCAGCTTCGGGCAGGATGAGGCCGGTGAGCTTTACCTGGCCGACCTGGGAGGCAGCCTCTACCGGCTCGACCGGAAATAACCATTGTGAAAGGGGAGGGCCTCCAGGCTCCCCACTTTGAGGCATGGGGGGAAACCTTGCAAAATTTTTAAGACAAATACGGGATATTCAATCCAAAATGCGCGTTTTGTCACCTCACAAAAGGACGCGTGTCACTGGCAGGGTTGTCTGACATACCGTACACTATGGTCACTCTGGAGGTGCGAATGGTGCTCCGTACATGGATAATCGAAACGATCAAGTATTGTGAGCATGCAGGGCACGAGATCGCGCTGGAGACCGAAGTGGTCTATCCTGCCGAGCACCTGCCCGAACAAGCGCCCCGTGTGCTGGCCCACCGCTGCTCAGGCGGCATGGAATGCAACCTGATCGACAAACCGGCCTGCAAGCTGTGCGGCACCAATCCAGACCTTAACCCTGTGTAAGAGCGGGCAAATCTCTCCTACGATTGTTTGCCCCCCTTAAAACTCTCTCCTCCCTCTGAGTTGGTCAAAGGCTGCCCCGCGAGCGATCGCGGGGTATGCCGTTAAAAGGCTCCCTGCCCGGCGAGTCAACCCCCAGAAAGGCCGCCACCTGCGGGCTGGCGGGTGCATCGAACAATTCGTGCGGCAGGCCCGTCTGGCAGAGCCTGCCATCCAGGATGACAGCCAGCCGGGTGGACAGGCTCCGGGCCTCCTGCAGGTCATGCGTAATGAATATGGTGGTGATGCCGGTCTCGGCCAGGACTGACTTGAGATCCTCCAGCAGGCGCGCGCGGGTGGGCGAATCCAGCGAGGTGAAGGGCTCATCCAGCAGGAGCAATTCCGGATCCAGGACAAAAGCACGCGCCAGGCTGACGCGCTGGGCCTCCCCTCCCGAAAGCTCGCGGGCATGCCGGTCGGCAAGATGCTTGAGGCCGAGGCGCTCCAACCAGGGAGCAAGGCGCGCTTCGATCCCCGAGGAGGGCAGCCTGCGAAATTTCAGCCCGAGAGCAACATTCTCCCGGACCGTGAGGTCCATGAGAAGCGGCTCCTGCAGAACGAGGGCGATCCGGCGGCGATAACCCAACGGAGACGAGGCGCGGACAGGATGCCCATCGAAGAAGATCTCCCCGCGTTCCGTTTTCAGCAAAAGCGCCAGCGTCAGGAAAAGACTGGTCTTGCCCGCGCCGTTCGGGCCGGCCACCGCCAGCACCTCGCCGCGGTCCACCGACAGGTGGTCAAGCTCCAACACCGTGCGCCCGCTGCGGCAGACGAGGAGGTCGCGCGCCTGCAGAAGAACGGTCATGAGTGCGCCCTCTGCTGGATCGAAGTAAGCGCCCAGTTCACCAGGAAGGTGATGACCAGGAGGAAGATGCTCAGGGCAATGGCATTCTCGAACTGCCCCTTACCGGTCTCCAGAACGATGGCAGTGGTAAGCACGCGGGTCTGGCCTTTGATGTTCCCGCCCACCATCATGGAGGCGCCCACTTCCGAGATCACCGAGCCAAACCCGGCCATAAGAGCCGCCAGGAGGGGCAGGCGCGCCTGACGCCACAAGGCCAGGACCATTTGCAGGCGTGAGGCGCCCAGCCCGTATAGTTGGAGTTGAAGGCGGGGATCCAGCTGCTGCAAGGCGGCAGCCGTCAGCCCGGTCACCACCGGCGCGGCAATGATCGTCTGGGCGATGATGATGGCGGCCGGGGTGTAGATCAGCTTGAAGTCGCCCAGCGGACCGGAACGCCAGAGGGTCATGGCGACGAAGAGCCCCACCACCACCGGCGGAAGGGCCATACCGGTATTGATGAGGCTCAGGAGAAAGGCGCGCCCGGGGAAACGGGACAAAGCC
>CAYMQX010000152.1:0-7176 GCA_964392495.1 uncultured Anaerolineaceae bacterium | reverse complement strand
CTCTTGACGCCTGAATCGGGCGATGAACTGCGCGGCGAGCTGCGCACGCGCGGCGAGGGCTTTATCGATCAGGTGCGCACTGCAGCCGATTCGCGGCGCATTGAGCTGCGCGGCCGGCTGGAGGCGCTGCGCGCCCCGCGCGAAGCCTCGGGCGGGTGAGATTCCCTTCCCTATCCCGTCCCTGCAAGCCGGGTGTAAAACGATTCTGCCTGCCTCATACACGCTTTGTATTCCGCGCGTGAGGCAAGCATCTTCAGATTATGGCCTGCGGCAGTCTGCCGCAGGTTTTTATTTTCCAATCCGGCGATCACGGCCTCCGCAATGGAGGCCGGATCACTGGCATCCACCAGCAGCCCGTTCTTCCCCGGGGTGATCCATTCGCGGATGGATTCCAGATCTCCAGCCACCGGGAAACATCCACAGGCCATGCCCTCCAGCAGGGAGTTCGGCGTGCCGTCATGCAGGGTCGGGGAGACCACCACCTGCGCGGAGCGAAAGACCTCCGCCATGTTCGCATAAGGGAGCGGCGGAAGCAGTTCCACGGCTTCCTGGATATGCAGTTCCGCGATCCACTGCAGGGCTTTGGCCTCTCCGGCCATGGAGGCGCAGCGGAAACGCGCTTCAGGGTGCTTCTGCAATATCAGGGGGATGGACTTGAAGAAGGCCTCATTGCAGACATAGGCGCGGAAGCCGCGCGGGTTGAGTATCACCGGCGCTTCCACCGGCTGGGAGGGAGGTCGGAAGAGATCGAGGCGCAGGCCGCCGTTGGTGGGGATCACAAGCGTGGGCTTGTCGGGATCGAAGCCCCATTGCTTTGCAAGCCGGATATCGCGATGGCAGTCGGCATGGAGGGCCTGGGCTGCCTTCAGGCTCCATTCGGTGTAGTGGTGCATTAGGGGGGTGGAGCGCCCGTGCAGGGTGAAGTCGTTCCCCCAGACCGAGATCGCCAGCGGGCTTTCCCCCGTATGGGCCTCCGCGGCCAGCATCCCCTCAAAGGGGATGCGCAGCGCGTGGACGAGGTCGGGACGCAGTTGCTGTATGATGCGGCGCAGCCGGCGGGAAGCGCCGCGCAACGTGAAGGGTCCCAGCCACTGCCGCAGGGCGGTGCGGGCTTTGAGCAGCCGCGCCGAGCCGGGGGGAACCGCGGAGCCTGGACGGGCGGGGGTTTTTTTGGTCGAACTGAAGGCCACGGGCAGCACCTCGAACCCGGCCAGCCCCGCCGGGGGCAGGCAGGGGAAGGAGGAGACCAGGTGGACTTCGTGGCCGCCCTCGATGAAGTGGCGCATCCAGTTCAGGGCAATGGGGGAGCGCGCGTCCGCGATATAGAGTAGGCGCATCGGGTCATTATAAGTCATTGCCTGATGAAGGCTGTCGTAGTATATTTGGCGCACGGTGAACGAGGAGGAGCTTTATCGTTCAGTACTTCAGGGGGGGCACACCAACAGGATCAATGGCAATACAATTTGAAGCTGCTGCATGGGTTGTGGTATAGTAAGTCTTATTGTGCAAAAAATCACTAATGAAAGGGAATTCCAATGAAACAGATCTGCGTCATCGGTGTAGGCTATGTGGGGATCGTCACGGGGGCATGCTTTGCCGATCTCGGCAATCGCGTCATCGCCCTGGATGTGAACGAGCAGCGCATCGAAAACCTTAAGAAAGGCATCATGCCGATCTACGAGCCCGGCCTGGATGAGCTCGTCAAGCGCAACGTCAGCGCCGGGCGGCTTTCCTTTACCACTTCTTATGAAGAAGCCGTCCAGGAGGCCGAGTACGCCTTTATTGCCGTGGGCACTCCTTCGGGCGTCAATGGTGAAGCGGACCTTCAATACGTGGCGGCAGCCGCGACCTCCATCGCACGCAGCATGACCGCCCCCCTCATTATCATCAACAAATCCACTGTGCCGATCGGCACCGGCGACTGGGTGGCGGACATTGTTAAAAACGCCCAACCCAGGCCCATTGATTTCTCGGTGGTCTCCTGCCCCGAATTCCTGCGGGAAGGCTCCGCCATCAGTGATTTTATGAGCCCCCATCGTACCGTGATCGGCTCGTTGGACCGGGATGCCGCCAACAAGGTGGCCCACCTGCACCTGCCCCTGCGCGCCCCCATTGTCATTACGGACCTGCGAACCGCCGAGATGATCAAATATGCCAGCAACGCCTTTCTTGCAACGAAGATCTCCTTCATTAATGAGCTGGCCGATCTGTGCGAGTTGGTGGGTGCGGATGTGAAGGAAGTGGCCGCCGGCATGGGCTACGACGCCCGCATTGGCCGCCACTTTTTGGATGCTGGCCTGGGCTGGGGCGGTTCCTGCTTCCCCAAGGATGTGGAAGCCCTCGCATACATGGCCAAGGAGAAGGGATTGGCCCCGCGCATTCTCGATTCGGTGATGAGCGTCAATTACGAGCGCCGCAAGCAGACCGTCCGCCACACCGAAACGATGGTGGGCGGTTCACTGCGCGGCAAGACCATCGGACTGCTGGGCCTGGCCTTCAAACCCAACACGGATGATATGCGCGACGCCCCCTCCATCGATATCGCCCGCGAACTGGTCGAGGCGGGCGCCCGCGTGCGGGCCTACGATCCTGTTGCGATGGATGTGGCCCGCCCGATCCTGCCGGCGGTGGAATTCTGCGACGATCCTTATGTGATGGCCGAGGGCTGCGACGCCCTGATCGTTGTGACCGAGTGGAACGAGTTCAAGCAGTTGGACCTGGTCAGGGTGAAGGGGCTGCTGAAATCCCCGGTGATCTTCGACGGACGCAATATCTACGACCCGCAGTTGATGAAGGAACTGAGCTTCCAGTACCGCTCCATGGGGCGGGGCTTGAAGAACGGGCATTAGACCCGGGGTTTGGGAATCGAGGCGAGGTCCGGCAGTCCTGCCGGATCTCTTTGTTTGCATCGCAGCGACATTTGGATGTCATTGCGAGGCGGCGCACTTCCGCTGAAGCAATCTCATGGAAAGAACAGACAACAATCTCTTGAAAATCAGGGGGCTGCTTCGCTGCGCTCGCTGCGCTCGCTGCGACAGGGCGATCATCAGGAGGAGGCAGTGCAAGGCATGATACACTCTGTGGAGCTATGAGCCATCCACCGGTTTGCGACTATGAGGGTTCGGATTACCAGACTTCGTTCTGGGATGCGGGTGGGCGCGAGTATGAGGACCGCTGTGAAGCGGTCGCGCTGAAACGCCTGCTGCCCCGCGGCGGCAGGCTGCTTCTCGAGCTGGGGGCGGGCGCGGGCCGCAATACCCCGCGTTATGCAGGCTTTGAACGCATCGTCCTGCTGGATTATTCGCGCACGCAGTTGGAGCAAGCCCGGGAACGGCTGGGCACATCGCCGCGCTATGTCTATGTGGCCGCGGACGCCTACCGCCTGCCCTTTGTGGATGGGCTGTTCGATGCGGCCACGATGATCCGGACGCTTCATCACATGGCGGAGGCCCCCCAGGCCCTCCAGCAGGTGCGGGAGGTGATGGCTTCCGGCGGGGTGTTCATCCTCGAATTCGCCAACAAGCTGAACCTGAAGTCCATCCTGCGCTACTGGCTCGGCAAACAAAAGTGGAGCCCGTTCACCCACGAGCCGGTGGAGTTCGTGGTCCTGAATTACGACTTCCATCCCGCCGCGGTGCGCAGTTGGCTGGAAGCGCTGGGCTTCCACATCCAAAGCATCCTGGCGGTATCTCATTTCCGGGTGAGATGGCTCAAACGGCTGGTCCCCACCGCGCTGCTCGTCTGGCTGGACTCCCTGCTGCAGTGGTCGGGAGCCTTCTGGCAGCTTACGCCTTCCGTGTTCCTGCGCGCCTCGGTTGAGTCGCAGGGCCGGACCGCCCCGCCTGCGGAGGGATTTTTCAAGTGTCTCAACTGTGGGGGCCACCAGCTTCAGGAGACCTCCAACCGCGTGGAATGTACGGACTGTGGAAGCCTGTGGGCGGTCGAGGGGGGGATCTACGATTTCCGGTCGCCGGTGATGTGATCCCGGGGAGGTTCTCCTCCGAAGAGTCTACCGGGCGGTTTTTTCCACCACCCAGAAATGCGAAAGGCCGAAGATCCTCAGGGGGGTCTTCTCCAGAAATTGCAGGACTGCGCGCAGCAGCCTTCCAGCCGGACCGAAGCGGACGATCAGGTTATCGTAGGCGCCAAAGATGATCGTTCGTTCCACAAAGATGACAGGCAGGCCGTCGAACAGCTTCTCCAGGTCCCTGCGGGAATAAACGCGCACATGCGGAGCCAGCCGGTCGCGCCAGCGCCGCGGCAGGTAGTTGACGAACAGCTTGTTTCCAAAGTGATAGCGCCCGGCGCGATAGATGCCGTGAGTCTCGAAGGGATAGCCGCGGTTGGGGACGAAGATCACAGCCCGCCCCCCCGGCTGCAGGACGCGCAGCATCTCGCGTACGGACTGGCGGTCATCCGCCACATGCTCCAGCACTTCATGGCTCAGGATCAGGTTAAACCGGGAGCCGGAGAAGGGCAGGGCTTCCCCGGCCGCGTTGGTGATGCGCGCGGAGAGGCGCCGGGCCTCACGGGCGCGCTCAAAGTCGTATTCAAGCCCTGTCACCCTGCCCCCGCATTCCTGGAGTTTGGCCACATACATCCCCACACCGCAGCCATTCTCCAGCACTTCCCCCCGGATGCGCTCCTCTGCGGCGTGGAGGATCATATCCAGCCGCCGTGCCTGTCCCGCCCTCCAGACGTAGGAGGGCTCTCCGCGCAGGGCGGCCTTTTCCAGATCCCGTTCAGACATGGCCCTCATTATATCTTGCAACTTTTTTTATCCTGTGCTAGAATTTGCTGGCACGTGGAACCGATTTTGGAAGCATCGAAAAGTGGGCGCTCCCCACTTTTCTGCTTGTAATACGGAGTAATGGAGCAAGGCAGAAATGACCAAGAACGAATTCTCCCTGGCATTCAATGAAGTGCTGGAAGAAAAACAATTATCCAGGGATATCATCCTTGGGGCGATCGAGTCCGCCATGGTCTCAGCCTACCGGCGGGCCGTCAACGCCTCCACCGCCCAGCACGTGGAAGCCAAGGTGGACCCCGACTCCGGCAAATTCCTGATCTATGCAGAGAAGGAAGTGGTCGAGGACGTCCAGGAACCCAAGACGGAAGTGACCCTGGAGGATGCGCGCCAGGTGGATCCCAACGCGCAGTTGGGAGACATGGTGATCGTGGAGACCACGCCCGCCGATTTCGGGCGCGTGGCTGCGCAGACCGCCCGCCAGGTGATCCAGCAGCGCATCCGCGAAGCTGAGCGCTTTAATCAAATGCAGTACTTCCAGCGCCAGGTGGGTGAGATCGTCTCCGGCGTGGTGCAGGCCATTAATGTGCAGGGCGCGACCATCGGCCTCGACATGAAGGCTGAAGGCATTATGCCCAGCAACCAGAAGGTCCCCGGTGAGCGCCTCAAGCTGCACGACCGCGTGCGCGCCGTGGTGCTGGAGGTGAAGGACGGCACCCGCGGCCCGCAGATCATCCTCTCACGCGCCCACCGCAATTTTCTGCGCCGCCTGCTGGAGAACGAAGTCCCCGAAATTTATCACGGAATTGTTGAGATCCGCGCCATCGCCCGCGAGCCGGGGGCTCGCGCCAAGGTGGCCGTTTCCGCCACCCAGGCGGGCGTGGACCCCGTGGGCGCCTGCGTGGGCATCAAGGGCGTCCGCATCCAGGCCATCGTCAAGGAACTGCACGATGAAAAAATCGATATCATCCAGTGGGATGCAGACCCCATCGTATATATTTCCAAGGCCATCAGCCCGGCGCGCGTGAACGGCGTGTACCTCGCAGATTCGGAGAGCAACCGGACTGCCACCGTGGTGGTGCAGGAGGACCAGCTCAGCCTGGCGATCGGCCGGGATGGGCAGAACGCCCGCCTGGCAGCCAAACTGACGGGCTGGCGCATTGATATTAAATCCCTGAGCGAGGCAGCCGGGGATGCCCTTAACAAGATGAAGTCCGACCCCGAGTTGGCTGCGCAGATCCCCGCCGCGGCGGAAATGCTGCCCCAGGTCGAGGAGATCCTGATCAGGAAAGCGGAGAACCGCCCGGTCAACCCGGAGGAATACACCGCATTGGCGCAGTTCGTGGACCGTGTGGAACGCCGCACCCTGCAGATCAAGGAAGAGGCCGCCCGCATGGAAGAGGAGCGCACCGCGGCCGCCCGTGCGGAGATCCCTGAGACCGCCTTCCAGATGCCTCTCGACCAGGCCGGCATGAAGGAGCACGTTTTCAACATCCTGGTGGAAGCCGGCTTTGAGAATGTCGGCGACCTGATGATGGCCCTCAAGACCGATCCGAACAAGGTCCTGGGGCTGGCCGGCGTGGGACCCAAGGCCATGCAGAATATCGAAGAGGCCCTGGCGGTCCTGACCTTCCCCGAGCCTGAGCCTGCCGCCGAGCCTGTCGTGGAAGCGGAACTGCCCATTGCAGAGGTGGTGGAGGTGCCGGTCGAGGCGGCCTCCGCCCCGACCGCTGAAGCCGAGGTCGCCCAGCCCGAAGCGGAACCTGCCGTGGAGGGCGAAAAGCGTAAGCCCGAAACCGGACGCGTCAAGCCTGCCGAGGAACCCGAGGACGAGTTCGCCAAGGACGGCGTATCGCTGGACGAGCTCTTCACGATGAAGCCCGAGATCTTCCAGTCCCGACCCGAAGGCTCCGAGAGCGAGGAAGACAAGAAGAAGGACAAGAAGAAGGGCAAGAAGAAAGGCGTTGCCCTGGAGTATGATGAAAGCCTGGGCGAAGTGGTCGGCCGCAAGAAACACAAGCGCGGCGATGAAGAGTGGAGCGGCGAGTAATTGTGGATTTCCCCCGGCCCCCGCGGGCGAACCGCCGTGGAGGCTGAGGGTTTAGAGAATTCAGGTGCCAAAGAAACCTGTCCAGCGCGTGAAGCACATCCCTCAGCGGACCTGCGTGGGCTGCCGCACGATCCTTGCAAAGCGGCAGATGATCCGGCTGGTCCGTACTGCTGAAGGCGTGCAGGTGGACCCCACCGGCAAATTGGCCGGCCGCGGGGCCTATCTGCATGACCGTCGGGACTGCTGGGAACGCGGTCTGCGGGGAGGCCTGGTGCACGCCCTCAAGGTCGAGCTCAGTTCCGCAGACCGCGAGCGCCTGGAAGCCTTTATGAATTCGCTCCCCATGGATGAGGAGCGCGGCGAGAGATCGCATGTGAAC
>CAYMQX010000151.1:0-7189 GCA_964392495.1 uncultured Anaerolineaceae bacterium | reverse complement strand
CGCGTGAGATGGTTCTGGGGCTGAACGGCTTCAATGTCCTGGTGGGCATGTTGGCCACGGGTTTCGGGGTCTTTTGGCTGTTTTCACCGACCGCCGCAGCCGCCTCGGGATTGAGCCAGGCCGCTGCTGGAGATCCGTATGCCAGCCTGGCGGCGGCTATTTCCACCGGTTTGGCCTGTGTTGGCGCTGGGATCGCGGTGGCAGGTTCGGGCGCTGCCGCGGTGGGTGCCACGGCAGAAAAGCCTGAATCCTTTGGCCGTTCCCTTATCTTTGTAGGTCTCTCTGAAGGTATTGCCATTTACGGGCTGATTATTTCATTCCTGGTGTTGAACCGGTAGCGGCCATGCGGGTCCTGGTCATTGGTCACCCCGATGCAGTGCTGGGATTCTCCCTGGCTGGTGTGCATGGTCAGGCAGTATCCAATGTAGATGAGGCCAATCAGGTTCTGGATTCGGCCCTGTCCGCACGCGACATCGGTATCATTCTGGTAACGAAGGATGTAGCGCGTTTGGTCCAATCCCGCGTGGAGGATCTTAAGCTCCACAGTACGGTGCCGCTTGTTGTTGAGATCCCTTCTCCCGAAGGCGTCTCCCCCGATGAACCCTCCCTGGGAGATGTTGTTCTCCGGGCGATTGGTATTCGGCTTTAGCGGGCCGGATCACGGATCGGCGATGAGGGCCATTTTCGCCTCTTAGTGGAAACACAATGGTGTCAAGTTATGAAACCTGAAGATGAGACCATAGAAACGCTTGCGCGAGCGATCCTTAGGGATGCGCACGACGAGGCCGGGCAGATCCAGGCCGAGGGCATGGCCAGGGCGGAAGAGATCCGTGCCAAGGCCCATGCCGAAGCAGATAACATACGGAAGGAGATTCTGGATCGTGCCATGCATGAAGCCGAACGCCTGCGCAGCCAGGTGGTTGCCTCGGCTCAACTCAAAGGCCGTACGCTTCAGTTGGAGCATCGCGAAAAGCTCCTGGAGCAGGTATTTCAAGCTGCCCGGGAAAGACTTTCCGGGCTTCAAAAGCGATCGGATTACCCTCGGATCGCTGACTTCCTGCTGCGTGAGGCGATCCGTCAACTGAATGCCACAGAGGCAGCTGTGCGTCTGGATCCTTCAACGCAGAAAGCCCTGGAACCGAATCTGTCTGTGCTCTCCGAGGATCTCAACGTAAAGCTTGAGATAAAGAATACTCTGGAGGAGGGCGTTGGTGTGATCGTAGACGCTTCCAGCGGCCACCTGCATTATGATAATACGCTTGAAACCCGGCTGGAGCGCATGAAGAAGACGCTGCGATCGCCGGTCTACCAGGTTTTGATGGGAGAGAAGCTATGACCGAGCGGGTAGGAACGGTTACCTGGATCAGCGGTCCGGTGGTACGGGCGCGTGGCTCCAGGCATGTGAGTATGCTTGAACTGGTGGAGGTAGGTGAGGATCGACTGGTCGGGGAGGTAATTGGCTTGCAGGGAGATGTGATCACCGCGCAGGTCTATGAAGAAACCTCCGGAATGCGGCCAGGTGCGCCCATGTATGGAACCGGCCTGCCCCTTTCCGTGGAGCTTGGCCCCGGCTTGCTTAAGAGTATCTTTGATGGTGTGCAGCGTCCTCTGCCTTTGATCGAAATGCAGTCTGGCTCCTTTATTGGGCGGGGGATGCGGTTGGATCCCCTGTATCGCAAGGACCGTTGGAAATTCACCCCGAAGCTGGGCGCCGGTGAGGAAGTTCGAGGTGGGAGCATTATCGGGACGGTCATGGAGACCGAGACTTTTGAGCATCGCATCATGGTCCCTCCAAACCAGGCGGGGATGTTGACTTGGGTGGCGGGGGAGGGGATTTATACGATCGATGAACCTATTGCACGGCTTAAAGTAGGCAAGGATGAGAAGACACTCACCATGCTCCAGCGCTGGCCGGTTCGGCGTTCCAGGCCTTATAAGGCACGTCTAAGCGGCAGCACACCTTTAATTACCGGACAACGGGTGTTGGATACCTTTTTCCCCGTTGCCAAGGGCGGTGCTGCTGGAATTCCGGGGCCCTTTGGTTCAGGCAAAACTGTGACGCAGCACAGCATCGCCAAATGGGCGGACGCGCAGGTGATTGTCTACATCGGCTGCGGCGAACGCGGTAATGAAATGACCGAGGTGCTTCAGGAATTTCCGCATCTGGTGGATCCTCGCTCTGGCCGACCTTTGATGGAGCGAACCGTGTTGATTGCCAATACTTCCAATATGCCGGTTGCCGCCCGCGAAGCCAGTATTTACACCGGGATTACGATCGCGGAGTATTACCGCGATATGGGCTATCACGTTGCCCTTATGGCCGATTCCACCTCCCGTTGGGCGGAAGCCCTGCGAGAGGTCTCAGGTCGCCTGGAGGAGATGCCAGCGGAAGAAGGCTATCCAGCATACCTGGCAGGGCGTCTGGCGGAATTCTATGAGCGCGCCGGCTTTGTCGAGACCGTCAACGGCGATCAAGGATCAGTAAGCATTGTTGGCGCCGTATCCCCGCCTGGTGGTGACTTCTCCGAACCGGTTACCCAGCATACCAAACGATTCATTCGCTGCTTCTGGGCGCTGGATAAGTCGCTGGCCTCCGCCCGGCATTTTCCATCCATCCATTGGCTGGACAGTTACAGCGAATACCTGGAGGATGTGGCAGACTGGTGGCGCGAGAAGGTGGGTGTGGACTGGCTCAAGATGAGAAACCGGGCTATGGAGATATTGAGCGAGGAGAGCCGGCTCTCCCAGATCGTGAAGCTGGTTGGGCCAGACGCATTGCCCGATGAAGAGCGTCTGGTCCTTGAAACGGCCCGCCTTTTGCGCGAGGGATTTTTACAGCAAAACGCCATGGATAGCGTGGATGCCTACTCTCCCGTTGAAAAGCAGATCCGGATGCTTGACCTGATCCTGTATTTTCACAATCGCGCCTTACAAATCGTGAAACGCGGTGCCCCTATTTCTGTGATCCATGTGCTCCCGATCGTGGATACTCTGATCCGCATGAAGACCACGATCCCCAATGATGAGCTCGGCAAAATGGACGAGATACAGGCTGCGATTGATGCGCAGATGAGCATCTTAGATTCGGAGTACCAATGAGCGACGAAATAACCTTGAAAAGCGGTCAGGAGGTTATCGGTGTCAGCCGCATTACGGGCCCCATTCTGATTGTCGAGGGTGCGGCGAATGTGAGCTACGATGAAGTCGTGGAGATCCACGATTCTCAGGGAGGGGTCCGGCAGGGCCGCGTGCTTGAGGTGGGTGAGAACATGTCGGTTGTGCAGATTTTCGCCGGCTCCACCGGGCTGTCCATCGACGGTACCCGTGTCCGTTACCTGGGGGATACGCTCCGGATCCCTGTTTCTGAAGAAATGTTGGGACGGGTCTTCGATGGTCTGGGCAATCCCCTGGATGGCGGGCCGGTGCCATTGACAGATAAGTTCGCCGATGTAAACGGTCAGCCGATCAACCCCACCGCCCGCGTTTATCCGCGAGACTATATCCAGACCGGGATTTCGGCCATCGATGGCTTGAACACCTTGCTGCGTGGCCAGAAGCTGCCCATATTTTCGGGAGCAGGTATGCCGCATGACCAGCTCGCGGCTCAGATCGTGCGCCAGGCTACGCTCGGCGCAGAGGCGGGGGTACCCCCCTCCCAATCTGAGCAATTCGCGATTGTATTCGCCGCTATGGGCGTCAAGCATGATGTGGCGGATTTCTTCCGCCGTTCGTTCACAGAGAGCGGTGCCCTTACCCGCGTTGCCATGTTCCTCAACCTGGCGGATGATCCACCCGTGGAGCGTCTCATTACCCCTCGCGCGGCCCTGACTCTTGCAGAATATCTTGCCTATGAGCGGGACATGCACGTCCTGGTGGTTTTGACCGACATGACCAATTATTGCGAGGCCCTTAGACAGGTCTCCAATATCCGCGGAGAAGTACCCAGCCGCAAAGGCTATCCTGGCTACCTCTACAGCGATCTGGCCTCCATGTATGAGCGCACCGGGCGGATCAGCCGGAGCGAGGGATCGATCACTCAGATCCCAATCCTGACGATGCCCAGCGATGACATCACCCACCCGGTCCCTGATCTGACCGGTTATATCACTGAAGGACAGATTACCCTCGGCCGTGATCTTGATCACCAGGGGATCTATCCACCTATTGCAGTTCTTCCAAGTCTTTCGCGTTTAATGAAGGACGGAATTGGAAAAGGCCGCACCCGCGAAGACCATTCTCACTGGGGTGCCCAGTTGTATGCAGCCTATGCCCACATGCAGGATGTCCGTGCCCTGGCCTCCGTGATCGGCGAGGAAGAGCTTGGCGAGGTGGATCGACGGTATTTGGAATTCGGTCGCGCTTTCGAGCGTGAGTTTGTGAACCAGTCTCACACTGAAAACCGTACGATTGAGCAAACCCTGGATATCGGATGGAGGCTGCTCTCTGGCCTGCCCAGGGAGGAGCTTACCCGGCTCAGCCTTGAAGAGATCAAAAAGTATTACAAAGGCGAAGATGCCAACCATTAATGTTGCGCCCACCCGTTCGAACCTGATCCGGATCAAGAAGGAACTCAGTTTTGCCCGTGAGGGGTATGAGATCCTCGATCGCAAGCGCGAGGTCCTTACCACTGAACTGGTGCGGGTGGCGCATGAAGCTGATGTCCTCCAGAAGGAAGTCTGGAGATTGCTGGATACGGCCTATCATGCCTTGGAGAAGGCCCGCCTGACCATGGGAAGCGATCAGGTGGAATGGGCTGCCCTTGCCGCGCACAAAACTGTGGATGTCCACCTCAAATTGCGGGGTATCATGGGCGTGGCTATCCCGGTTATTGAGGCGCGTGGAGAACCCGAGCGGATGCTTTACAGCCTGAGCGGAACGAATGCAGCGCTGGATGAAGCGAGCGCTGCATTCAGGGAGGTGATCATCAAAACCCCCCAACTCTCGATGCTGGTTACCACCGTCTGGCGTCTGGCCGGGGAACTGCGAAAGACGCAGCGGCGGGTGAACGCCCTTCAGCATATCTTTATTCCTGCCTATGAACAGACCGTCGCGTTTATCATCAGCTCGCTGGAAGAACGGGAGCGTGAAGAGATCTTCCGGCTGAAATGGCTGAAGACAAAAATGTCTGCTTGATGGCCATGGGTGCCCGGCAGATTATAATAGGGCGATACTCTTGCTTTCAACGCAGAGGGCCTGGGGAGGGCAGTATAACCCCGGCCAAACAAACAGCGCTAAAAGGAGCGTGCCATGAGGATCGGTGTACTTGGGTCGGGAATGGTGGGGCAGGCGATTGGCTCGAAGCTGGTGCACTTGGGACATGAGGTGATGATGGGCTCGCGCGATGTAGCCAACCCAAAGGCCGTCATTTGGGCCAAGGAGGAGGGCGGGCAGCATGCTCTTTTCGGCAGCTACGCCAATGCTGCCGAATTTGGTGAGATTATTTTCAACTGCACCCTCGGGACGGCCTCCATTGCGGCCCTGCGGATGGCAGGTGCTGCGAACCTGAAGGGGAAGATCCTGATCGACACCGCCAACCCGCTGGATTATTCCACCGAGCATTGGTCCCTGACAGTCTGCAATGACGATTCTTTGGGCGAACAGATCCAGCGCGAATTTCCTGAAACACGCGTAGTAAAGACTCTCAATACGATGAATGCTGATGTAATGGTCAATCCAAACCGTCTTAATGAGACCACTGATATTTTTGTAAGCGGAAATGATATTAATGCCAAGGAGACTGTGATCAAACTCCTGCGCGATTGGTTTGGATGGAAATCCATTATTGACCTGGGCGACATTAGCACCTCGCGCGGGGTCGAGATGTACGTCGTCCTCTGGCGCAACCTGCGGCTGGTGGTCTCCTCACGGCAGTTCAATATAAAGTTGGTGAGATCAGCCTAGAGCGGCCCTGCTCATTGTCCTGGTAAGAGCCGTGCTTTCCATTGGCCCGGCACCTTGTTGCCCAAGATATAAAGGTTTTGGCAAAGAATTTGCTGAAACCTCTCTTTGCCATGAAAACGCTTCGCCAACTCTTTGTGGATTTTCCCTTTTTCTATCCCCCTGATCTGTCCGATGTTCCGGTTGGAGGAATCTCGATCGATAGCCGGCAGGTGAAGGGTGGTGATCTGTTTGTTGCCATGCGGGGAGGAAGCTCGGACGGGCACCGATTTATTCCGCATGCAATTCAGAATGGAGCCTCCTGCATCGTGGGGGATGAGCCGGTCGAAGCCGGCCCTGTTCCGTATATACAGGTCGCGGATGCTCGTCAAGCATTATCCTGGTTGGCAGCGGCATTCTACGACTGGCCTGCTCGAAAACTGACGATGATCGGGATCACCGGTACCGATGGGAAGACCACAACAAGCAATATCCTTTTTCAGATCTTGCGGGCTGCGGGACTTCAGGCGGGGATGATCTCCACCGTCAACGCTGTAATAGGCAGTCAAGTATTGGATACCGGCTTCCATGTCACCACGCCGGATGCTCATAATGTGCAGGATTATCTGAGCCGCATGGTCGAGGCCGGCGCCACCCATGCCATCCTGGAAACCACCTCGCATGGTTGGGCCCAGCACCGTGTGGATGCCTGTGAATTTGACATCGGAGTGGTAACGAATATCACACACGAGCATTTGGACGAGCATGGTTCCTATGAAAATTATCGTGCGGCGAAAGCCCGATTGTTTTCCAGTCTTGAAATAACCCGCCCGAAATCCCGAGGAAATCCTCGATTGGCGATCCTGAATCGGGATGATGCCTCCTTCCCATTCCTTGACGCCTTTGCCCGCGTTAATAAGATCAACTACGGCCTTAGCGAGGGGGCGGATTTGAGGGCCGTTGAAATTCGGGAAGATCGTTATGGAACGCAATTTTATGCTGCTACAAAAGATTTGCGCGTAGCCATTGAGAGCACTTTATTGGGCAAGTACAATATTTCCAATTGCCTCGCCGCCCTGGCGGCGGCAGTTTTTGGTGCTGGAATCGCCCCTGAGGCCGCTGCATCTGGAATTGCCGCCTTTTCAGGGGTACCGGGTCGCATGGAAAGCATCGATATGGGGCAGGACTTCACGGCAATTGTGGATTTTGCCCATACTCCCAATGCGCTCAAAGTGACACTCGAAGAGGCCCGGAGAATCCTGGGCCTTGCTGCGAAGACCTCGAAAGCGAAACCGCGGCTGATCTCGGTCTT
>CAYMQX010000150.1:0-7191 GCA_964392495.1 uncultured Anaerolineaceae bacterium | reverse complement strand
ATCGGTCTCGTTCAGAATAAAGCGGGTCTGTTCGGACATGGCGGTCTCCTTATGGGTGGATGAACGGCGCAGGGCGGCGGAACAGGAACTGGTGTGGGAAGGCTGGCCTTCAGGGTGGGTGGAAGCGTATCATCGCCTGCCTCCTCAGCAAAAGGCGCCGCCGGTCGGGCGGCCTCGCACCTGTTCATCCAGGCGGCGGTCATGCAGCAGACCCATCTTCTCGTACACCTCTTCAAGGGTCTGGCGGGCGATCCGGCGGGCGCGTTCCGTCCCGCCGTAGAGCACCTCCATCAGTTCGGAGGGGCGGGCCATATACTCTGCCCGGCGCTCGCGCAGCGGGGCCAGATATTTGTTCAGGGAGGCGGCCAGAATGCGCTTGACCTCCACATCTCCCACGCGGCCGAGACGGTAGCGTGACTTGATCTCCTCGACGTCCTCGGCGTGAGGGTGGAAAACCTCCAGCAGGGCGAAGACGGGATTGCCCTCTACGTGACCGGGGTCAGTGGGATGCAGGCGGGTGGGATCGGTGTACATGCTCATCACCTTGCGGGAGGTCTCCTCGGGGGTATCGCCCAGGAAGATGGCGTTGCCGTAGGAGGTGTGCATGGTGCGGTTGTCGGTGCCAGGCAGGCGCGGCGCCTCGGAGAGCAGGGCCTCAGGCTCGGGGAAGGTCCCGCCGAAGGTCTGGTTGAAGCGCCGGGCGGTCTCGCGCGCAAGTTCGATGTGCGGGAGTTGGTCCTCGCCCACCGGCACGATCTGAGCCTTGTAGAGCAGGATATCGGCGGTCTGCAGGATGGGATAGGTGAGCAGGCCGGTGGAGGCCGTCAGGTTGAGTTCGCGCACCTGGTCCTTGTAGGTGGGGACGCGCTCCAGCCGCGCCACGCTGGTCAGCATTCCGAAGAGCAGCGCCAGTTGGGCGTGTTCCGGTATGATGGACTGCAGCACGATGGTGGAGCGCTGCGGGTCGATGCCGGCAGCCAGCCAGTCGGCCAGCATATTGCGGATATTGTCCTGCAGGTGCTCCGGATGATAATTGGTGGTCAGCACGTGCAGGTCGGCCACAAGGAAGAAGCACTCGTGTGTATCCTGCAGGCGCTTCCAGGTCTCGAGGGTGCCGGCCAGGTGCCCGATGTGGCGCGGGCCGGTGGGGCGGTGCCCGGTGAGGATGCGTTTCCTTTCGTCGCTCATGCTCTGGTGCCTTTCAGGGAATGAACAGGGCCGGGCGTTCGCCGGGCTCCTGGGTCCGGCCCAGGACCTGGTCGGCGGGCAGGGAGCGGTCTTCGATGGCCATCGCCTCACGCTCCTGGATCTGTTCAGTTCCGTTATCATTTACAGGTTCGATGTTCATGTTTTTCTCCTTAACAAAAGACAGCGTTCATCCCAAATGGGACGAACGCTGCTGCATCCGTGGTGCCACCCAAGTTAAGCGGGCTTAACAAAAAATCCCGTTGTGATGCAACGGGAGCCAGCTTCACTCATCGGGATACGGCCCGAAGGCTTATATCCCTGCCCTTTAACGGAGGCGTCCGGCATCGGTTAGTGGGGCGTGAGGCCCGTTCGCTTTGCAGCTCGGAGGTCCATTCGGCGCTGTCGTCTCGGGCAGGGCTCTCACCACAAACCGCCTGCTCTCTGAACCGTCGTACGGCGCGTACTCGTCCTCGTCGGTGCTTTTGATTTCCGCTGATTATATGCAAAGCACTATAATTGTCAATAGTGAGAGGAGGTTCATCCCATGCCTGCAAAACGTATTCTGGCTGCATTGACTCTGCTCCTTCTGCTCCCGGCCTGCACGCTCCCGGCGGGCACCCCGGCGCCCACGGCCACGATCTTCTTCATCCCGACCTTTGCGCCCAACACACCCACCCCGGAAACACCCGCCGCCGCGACGCCCACGTTTTCGCTGCCAACGGCGGTGTTCATCACCGCCGCGCCCACCATCCCCGCAGGCTCGACCCAGCCCGCACCGGTCACCCCGGTCGCTCCGGGCGGTGTGACGCAGGTCCCGCCGGCGACCTTCTGCGCGGATGCAGGTCCCACGGCTCTGGTCACTGCCTTGCAGTCTGCCCTGCAGACATCCAACGGCCCCGCTCTCGCCGGGTTGGTGAGCCCCGTCAGCGGAATGGAAGTGCGCCGCTGGCGCGACGGGCGGATCGTGAACTATGACCAGACGCACGCCAGGTTCCTGTTCGAGTCCACCTTCCAGGTCAAGTGGGGGGCAGCCCCGGGCAGCGGACTGGAGACCCAGGGTTCCTTCCATGAGGTCATCCTCCCGGTATGGTTGAAGCTCTTCACTGCCCCCTATACCCTGGCCTGCAATCAGCTCCAGGTGGGCGGGACGACCTATACGGCCGAGTGGCCCTACCCCGCCATTAACTACTACTCGCTGTATTACCCCGGGACCTCGGCCAACGGCAACATGGACTGGCAGACGCTGGTGATCGGAATGCAGAACGTCAACGGCAAATACTATATATACGCCGTTGAATCCTTCGAGTGGGAGATCTAGGACCGTCTCCCTGTACCCACATCAGGAACTCCACCGGCCTCGCCCGTTCCTGGAACGGGGCGGGGCTTTTTATATTTCATCACCCGGCCCGCGCAGGACCTCCCCGGTGTTCCGTGCTTTTAGATTTGGTGGAGTCTTCGGGAGGCTGTGTTGGGTCAGCCCCCGGATCAAGGCAGGTAAGAACCTCCGCCCCCGCCTCAACAGGTATGATATATTATTGCAAGAAGTTGCAAGAAGTTGCAATAAGGAGCCGTCCTTGAGCTGCGCTTCCGAATTTGCCCCCCTGTTCCACAAAAAAGGCTTCCGCATGACCTCCCAGCGAATGGCGATCCTGCACACGCTGCGGCATGCAGGCGGTCACCTTTCTCCCACTCAGATCTTCATGCTCTCGCGCCAGGAAGCGCCCGGAATCACCGGGCCGACCGTTTATCGCACCCTGGAGTTTTTGGCGCGCAACGGGTTCGCTCAGGCGGCTCGTACCGCGAACGGACGGCTGGTATATGAGCTTGCCGGGCGGGAACATCATCATCTGGTCTGCCGCCGCTGCGGCGCGACGCTGGAGGTGCCGCCTGCGCGCCTGGGCCGCCTGTACCACCAACTGGAGAACTCCACGGGCTACCGGCTCGATCCCCATTATCTGACGTTGGTGGGGCTGTGCCCCGACTGCCAAAGGACTGAAAGGAGCTAGAACGATGCTGTATTCCCCCGCCCCCATGCACATTCCGGACGGATTCCTCAACCTGGTCATTTCGATCTTTTGCTGGGTCATCACCGTGATCCTGGTGGGCCTCGCGATCGCCCGCACGCAGCATTCGCTGGGCGAGCGCCAGGTGCCTCTGATGGGCATCATGGCGGCCTTTATCTTTGCCGCGCAGATGATCAATTTCCCTGTGGCGGGCGGCACCTCCGGCCACCTGCTGGGCGGTGCGCTGGCGGCCATCACCCTGGGTCCCTGGGCCGGGATGCTGGTGATGACCGCGGTCATCGCAGTGCAGGGGCTGCTCTTCCAGGACGGCGGCTTGCTGGTGATGGGCGCCAATATCCTGAACATGGGGCTGCTGACCGCGATCGTGGGTTATGGCCTGTACCGCCTCACCCTGGGGCGCGGCCGCACTTTCCAACTGATCATCACCGGCGCGGCGGCCTGGCTTTCGGTCATGACCGGCGCGCTGGCAACATCCCTGGAGTTATGGCTGAGCGGCACAGCCCGCCTGGATATCGTTGTCCCGGCCATGCTGGGCGTGCACGCACTGATCGGCCTGGGGGAGGCTTTGATCACGGTGGCGGCGGTCGCCTTCCTCCTGCGCACCCGGCCGGACCTGTTGGGGCAGGGCTCGGCCTCCGCTGCGGGCAGCCGGGCCTGGATCCCGGTGGGCTTGCTGGTGGCGCTGGCGGTGGTGCTGATCTCGCCGCTTGCCTCCGCAGACCCCGATGGGCTGAACCGCGTGGCGATGGACCTCGGTTTCATCCATACCGCGCAATCGGGCAGCGGGCCATTCGCAGGCTATAAGTTCCCGCTCCTGGCAGCCGGCCCGCTCTCCAGGATCGCCGCCGGGGCCGTCGGGGTGCTGGTGGTGCTGGGGGTGGGTTATCTTGCCGGACGCCTTCTGAAGCGCAGATCGGCCTCCTGATCCTCATGCACGCGGATGCCTTCGACCGTTACCATGAAGCCGGGAGCGTCCTGCACCGCCTGGACCCGCGCCTCAAGGTGGTCGTCACGGTGGGCTTTATCCTCTCCAATGTGCTTCTGCCGGATGCTGCCTGGGCGGCGTTCCTCCTTTCCTGGGCATACCTGCTGGGGCTGAACCTGCTCTCCCGCCTGGGGATGGGCTTCACCTTCCGGCGCTCCTTTGTGGCGCTGCCCTTCGCGCTGGCGGCTGTTACGGCGATCTTTTCGATCCCCGGCCGGGCACTGGCCGAATGGCATCTCGGACCCTGGACGGTCATCCCGACAGATGCGGGAGTCCTGCGGTTTATCAGCATCCTGATCCGTTCCTGGCTCTCGGTGCAGGGGGCCATCCTTCTGGTGGCGGTAACGCGCTTCCCGGACCTGGTGCACGCGCTGGAGCATCTGCGCGTGCCGGCCATCCTGACGACCATCATCGCCTTCCTGTATCGCTACCTCTTTGTGCTGACCGATGAAGTCATGCGGCTGATGCGCGCCCGGCAGTCCCGTGCCGCGGCGGAGCCCGGGAGACCTGCGGGCGGGAGCGTTCTCTGGAGGGGCCGCGTGGCCGGGAACATGGCAGGGCAGCTCTTTTTGCGGAGTTACGAGCGCAGCGACCGCATCTACAATGCCATGCTCTCGCGCGGCTACGACGGCCGCCTGCGCACGCTCAACCCCCATACGTTGCGTCCCGGCGATTGGACCTGGGCCGTGGCCGCCGGTATCCTGTTATTGATCGCTCAATGGCTTGGAAGGATCTGATGCCTGTCGAACACCCCACCCGAAAATATCATTTCCCCGATTACGAAGGGGATGTCATCTGCATCGAAGACCTGAACTTTGCCTATCCGGACGGGCATGAGGCTCTGAGGGAGGTCACACTGCGGCTGCACCGGAATGACAAAGTTGCGCTGGTGGGTCCCAATGGGGCGGGGAAGAGCACGCTGATGCTGCACCTGAACGGTATCCTGAGCGGGAAGGGGTCGGTCAAGATCGCCGACCTGCCCACATCTCAGGAGAACCTGCCGGTCATCCGCGGCATGGTGGGGCTGGTCTTCCAGAACCCCGATGACCAGCTTTTTTCGCCGACCGTCTTCGAAGATGTGGCCTTTGGGCCGCTGCATATGGGCCTCCCTGAAGCCGAAGTGCGCGCACGGGTGGAGCAGGCCCTGGAGGCGGTGCAGATGGGCGCCTACCGCGACCGTCTCTCCCACCACCTGAGCGTGGGCGAAAAGAAGCGCATCGCCATCGCCACCGTGCTTTCCATGATTCCCGGCATCCTGGTGCTGGATGAGCCCACCGCCGGGTTGGACCCCCGGGCGCGCCGCAAGCTCATCAACCTGCTGCGCGGCCTGACCATCACCATGCTGGTCTCCACCCACGATATGGCGATGGTGCGGGACCTTTTTCCGCGCACGATCGTGATGGATGAGGGCCGCATCGTGGCGGATGGCCCGACAGAACAGGTCCTGAAGGATGAAGCCTTCCTCCAGGCGCACGGCCTGGAACTGCCCTGGAAATGAAGGACGGCCGCTCAGCGAGCGGCCGTCCGTTTTCTCTAGAGGCCTGCCGCCTTTTTCAGAGCGGCGGCCTTGTCGGTGCGTTCCCAGGGGAACTCGATGTCGTCGCGGCCGAAGTGGCCGTAGGCCGCAGTCTGGCGATAGATGGGCCTGAGCAGGCCGAGGTCGCGGATGATGGCGCCGGGGCGCAGGTCGAAGTGCTCGTTGATCAGCGCCACGATCTTCTCATCCGGGATCGCCGCGGTTCCGAAGGTCTCCACGTTGATGGAAAGCGGGTGCGCCACGCCGATGGCGTAAGCCACCTGCACCTCGATGCGCTCCGCCAGCCCGGCGGCCACGATGTTCTTGGCCGCATAGCGCGCCGCGTAGGCTGCCGAGCGGTCCACCTTCGTCGGGTCCTTGCCGCTGAAGGCGCCACCGCCGTGGCGGCCCATGCCGCCGTAGGAATCCACGATGATCTTGCGCCCGGTCACGCCCGCATCGCCCTGGGGGCCGCCGATCACGAACCGGCCGGTGGGGTTCACGAAGATCTTGAGGTCCTTGTCCACCATGTTGGTGGGCAGGACGGGGGTAATGACGTAATCGATCACTGCCTGGCGGATCTCCTCCTGCGAGATCTCGGGGGCGTGTTGGGTGGAGACCAGCACGGTGTCGATCCGTTTTGGCTTCCCGTAGGAATATTCGACCGTGACCTGGCTCTTGCCATCCGGGCGCAGCCAGGGAAGCTGGCCGCTCTTGCGCGCCTCGCTCAGGCAGCGGGCGAGCTTGTGCGCCAGGAAAATGGGCAGGGGCATCAGCGTGGGGGTCTCGTTGCAGGCGAAGCCGAACATCATGCCCTGGTCTCCGGCGCCGATGCTCTCCACCTCGTCCTCGGTCACCGCGCTGGACTTGGCCTCCAGGGCCTTGTCCACGCCCAGGGCGATATCGCCGGACTGCTTGGCGATGGCCACCAGCACGCCGCAGGAGTCCCCGTCGAAGCCTTTTTCGCTTGAGTCGTAACCGATCTCCTTGACCACCTTGCGGACCAGTTCATCGTAGTTGAAGTTGGCGTGTGTGGTGATCTCTCCGAGGAGCATCACGTAGCCGGTCTTGGTGGCTGTCTCGCAGGCCACGCGCGAGCGCGGGTCCTGTTCGAGGCAGGCGTCCAGGATGGCGTCGGATACCTGGTCGCAGAGTTTGTCGGGGTGGCCTTCCGTCACCGATTCAGAAGTGAACAGAAGCTTGGGGGAGGACATGAAGGTATTGCTCATTGAGGATGGGTCTCCTTGAGAAAAGAAATTGCCCCTTCAGACGAACGAAAGGGCAAGATCGCGTAAGGCATGTGCCCTCTCATCTACCAGAACATCCGCCTGCCGGAATTGGCACCGTGATCGGTTATTCACCGACCGGTTGTCGAGGCATCACAGGGCCGGTCCCTCCGCCTCTCTGGATAAGAGCGCCTTTATGGGGCTGTTTAATTGTCAACCGAGTTTACCATAGTGATTCTGTGATGTCAATTA
>CAYMQX010000149.1:6167-7211 GCA_964392495.1 uncultured Anaerolineaceae bacterium | reverse complement strand
CGTTTTGGCAGACCGGGTCAAGTATGAAGCCCTTGCCAAAGCGATCATCTTCATGCCCATGGCAATTTCTTTCGTGGGCGCCGGCATCATCTGGAAGTTCGTTTATGACTACGGTACTTCGCAGGTACAGATCGGCCTGCTGAATGCCATCATCACAGGTCTCGGCGGGAAGGCCGTCTCGTGGATGACGACGCCTGTAGTCAACACCTTTGCTCTGATCGTGGTGGGGATCTGGATGTGGACCGGGTTCTGCATGACCATCCTGTCCGCTGCCTTGAAGGCTGTCCCCGATGAGATACTGGAAGCGGCACGCGTGGACGGCGCCACGGAATGGACCAGCTTCTGGAAGATCATGGTACCGATCATCCTGCCCACCATACTGGTTGTCATTACCACCATGGTCATCAATGTCCTGAAGCTTTTCGATATCGTTTATGTCATGACAGGCGGCAACTACGGTACCGACGTCATAGCAAACCGTATGTACACCGAAATGTACATAAACTTCAATGTGGGACGGGGGACGGCCGTGGCCGTCATCCTTGTGGTGGTTATCATTCCCTTTGTCTATTTCAATATCCGGCGTTTTATTGCCCAGGAGGAGATGCGATGAACCGCGACCGCATCAATAAGCTCTTCAGCCGCCTCCCCACCCACGTTATCATCATTTTCACGCTTCTGGTCTGGGTGATTCCCACGGTGGGACTTTTCATCACCTCGCTGCGCCCTGTTCAGGACATCAACAAGACCGGCTGGTGGACCGTTTTCTCCCCGGTTAATGCTTCCTCTCCATATGCCACATTTTGCTCTTCCTGTCACGGATCGCAAGGGCGCGATCTTCCTAATGCGGACCTGACCAACCCTGAAATCATCGGCAAATACCCGCGTTCACTTCAGCTTTTGGCCATGCTCAATAAGCCGATCAACGGCCAACCGCATATGGGAGATATCCCCCTGCCCAGCCCTCAGGAGGCGGCCGAGATCGCCGCCTATCTCAAGGATCCTGCCGCAGATCGGAAGAGCGTCGTGTAGGGAAAGAGTGTA
>CAYMQX010000149.1:0-6157 GCA_964392495.1 uncultured Anaerolineaceae bacterium | reverse complement strand
TATGCCAAGGACTGCGCCGATGGCACCCAATCCCTGGATCTGAGCTGCACCGCGCGTGATTTCTTGAATCCACGTGGCATGGGGCGTGCCTTCTTCAACAGCCTTCTGGTCACGGTCCCGGCGACCATCCTGCCAATCCTGTTCGCAGCTTTCGCCGGATATGCTTTTTCCTGGCTGCATTTCAAAGGCCGCTATGTGCTCTTCGCAATCCTGGTCGGTCTGCAGGTTGTACCGCTCCAAATGACTCTGGTCCCCATCTCCCGCCTGTACGCCTCGCTTGGATTGAATGGCACCTTCCTGGGCGTCTGGCTCTTCCATACAGGGTTCGGACTCCCCTATGCCATCTATCTGATGCGCAACTTCCTGGGTTCACTGCCCAGCGACTTATTCGAGGCAGCCTACATCGATGGAGCTTCACACTGGACCATCTTCCGCAACCTGGTTATTCCTCTTGCCATGCCGGCCATCGCCTCACTGGGCATCTTCCAATTCCTGTGGGTATGGAATGATTTGCTGGTTGCCCTGGTTTTCCTGGGAGGTACCACCCCCGTCATGACATATCAGATCAGTAATATGGTCACTTCGCACGGTGCCGGATGGCAGCTCTTGACCGCGGCCGCCTTCCTTTCCATGATCCTGCCCATGCTGGTCTTCTTTGGATTCCAGCGTTATTTTGTCCGCGGTATGCTCGCGGGGGCCGTCAAGGGCTGACGATTACGTAATGGAGAATCAACAAAGCGGCACACCATACCTGGAGCGATTACGCGGCCAGATCGACCTGACCACCGTCCCCTTCAGCAGCCAGGGCTCAAGGCTGGTCCTGCAGCAGGCTCCCGGCCGCAGCAGCCTCCAGGTTCGTTTGGGAGAACGGCTGACAGAGTTGGATCCTCATCCCGAGGCCTATCTAAACCGGCCTCCATTCATCCAATCCATTCAGTTCATCGACCAGCGCGGGGAACCGCTCCCCTTTGAATCCAACGCTTCGCCCGATATCCTTATCTTCCAGACCCAACTGGGCAAGTTCAAGTTGGCCTTTGCAGATGAGGACACCCTGGCTATCGGCCTTCCTCCCACAGGTGCGGCCGGTATCCGCTTCCATGTGAACAGCCATCACTTCACCCCTGGTGGGGCTCAGACCCCCATCCGAAGTGCGGCTTACACCTCGAATACTGAAATACTGCAAAGCATGGTCAATCCAGACACGACCGGCGCCCTCATCGAGATCATACTTCAGCCCGGCCTGGATAGAAACATACTTCTGAAGATCGGCGAATCCCCAACTCTCCCAGATGCGGTCCCACCCTTTTCCGAGGTGCAGACCAAGGCTGAAAAACGCTGGCGGGAGTGGTTCTCCCCAATTCCACCGGTCTCTGAAATATATGCGGATAAATATGCCTACGCCTGGTGGGTAATGGGCAACAATTTGATCAGCCCAAGAGGTTGCATCCGCTTCGAATCGATTGCGCCCTCCAAGATTTCCTATATCGGCCTGTGGCTCTGGGATAACGCCTTCCATGCCCTGGCCCTTCGCCATGTGAATCCGCAATTGGCACGTGATCAGATCCGGGCTTTTCTTGGCCTCCAGCGGCCCGACGGGATGCTCCCGGATGCGATCTTCGACGATGCCCCTCTTTTTGAATTGGACCATCCCATACCAGGAGAGGTCACCAAACCGCCCATTCTGGCTTGGGCCGCATTGAAGGTCCACGAAATCGCCCCCGATGTCGGCTTCCTGAGGGAAATCTATCCTGCCCTCGCCCGCCTGAACACGTGGTGGTTTCAGCACAATGATCCCCAGCACAGCGGACTGGCGCAGTATTTCCATCCTTACTCCTCCGGCTTGGACGACAGCCCCTTGTGGGATCATGGCATGCCGGTCGAATCTCCCGACTTGAATACCTATCTTTACATTTCCATGCGTTCCCTGGCGCGAATGGCCCGTGTCTTGCGTCTCAGGTCGGAGGCGATTCTCTGGGAACAGGGGGCGGAAATGCTCGTCCAGCGGATGCTGGACCGCCTTTGGGATGAGGAAAGCGGCGTTTTTCGGACCCTGCACAACGGAGAACCCGTCCCGGTGATTACACCTCTGAATCTACTGCCACTTTGGACTGGAAGGCTTCCAGCCCGTATTACCACGCGTCTGCTTTCGCAACTCACAAACAAGCGGAAATTCTGGGGAGGTTTCATGCTGCCCACCGTGGCGCGTGACGATCGTTCCTTTGATTCGGAGACCATGTGGCGCGGCCCGGTCTGGGCAAATATCAATTACCTCTTTATCGAGGCATTGACGGCAGCTCGTAAAAAGGAGCTTGCCAGTCAATTATGCTCTGCCACACTGGATTTGATTATGTCACAGTCATCGATTTATGAATACTATAGCGCCGAGACTGGCCGACCGCCGGCTCGTTCGGCCCCGGCCTTTGGCTGGACCGCGGCGTTATTCGTCGACCTCGCTCTGAGGGCAAGCCGCGAGCAGGAATCCGGGGATTCAGCCTGATGGATGCCTTACCCCAGCCTCTCTGGTATAAGGATGCAATCCTGTATCAGGTTTATGTGCGTGCATTCCATGACAGCAACGGGGATGGTCACGGTGATCTGCGCGGCTTGACGCAGAAGCTCGATTACATCAAAGCCCTGGGCGCCGATTGCATCTGGCTCATGCCCTTCTATCCCTCGCCGCTTGTAGATGATGGTTACGATATTGCCGATTTCTATGCCATCCATCCGGATTATGGCACCCTTGAGGATTTTAAAGCTCTTCTGGATGCCGCCCACGCCCGCGGTCTTCGGATCATTACAGACCTGGTGCTAAATCATACCTCCGACCAGCACCCCTGGTTCCAGGCTTCGCGTTCGGATCCAGCTTCGCCCTATCATGACTATTATGTCTGGAGCGATACAGATCGGAAATATGCGGGAGCGCGCATCATCTTTATCGATTCGCAGACCTCAAATTGGACCTGGGACCCCGCCGCTTCACAATATTTTTGGCATCGCTTCTATCCCTCACAACCCGACCTGAATTTCGATAATCCGGCTGTACAGGCCGAGATGCTTCATGTAATGAAATTCTGGCTGGACATGGGTGTGGATGGTTTTCGTGCTGACGCGGTACCGTACCTCTTCGAGCGGGAGGGCACGAATTGTGAAAACCTTCCGGAGACGCATGCTTACTTGAAAAAACTGCGCGCCATGATGGAACAGGATTATCCAGGCCGGATCCTGCTGTGCGAGGCCAATCAGTGGCCGGAGGAGGTGCGCCCCTATTTTGGAGATGGAGATGAGTTCCACATGGGGTTCCACTTCCCCATTATGCCGCGCATTTTTATGGACATCCGCAAAGGTGAGGCCGGGGATATGCACGAGATACTCCGAAGAACCCCTCCCATTCCGGAGACCTGCCAGTGGTGCATCTTCCTGCGCAACCATGACGAACTGACCCTCGAAATGGTGACCGAACAGGAACGCCAGTGGATGTGGAAAAACTATGCCCCCCAGCTCCGGATGCGATTGAACCTGGGTATCCGCCGGCGCCTCGCTCCCCTGTTGGAAAATGACCGGCGCAAGATCGAACTGGCCAACTCCATCCTGTTCACCCTACCCGGTTCTCCCATCATCTACTACGGGGATGAGTTGGGCATGGGCGATAATATCTGGATGCATGATCGCAACGGGGTACGCACCCCAATGCAGTGGGATCCCACAGCCACCGCCGGTTTCTCTTCCGCCCCGGAGGCTTCATTCTTTTCTCCCCTGATCCGTGCGGAGCCTTTCAGTCCAAAACAGGTCAATGCGGAGGAGCAGCAGCAAGATCCGGATTCGCTTTGGAATACCATTCGCGGCATGATAGAGGCCAGGAAGGCGCATCCGGCCTTTGGGCGCGGCCGATTTAAATGGCTGGATCTCCACAACCTGCATATCGCCCCCTTCCTTCGGACCTACAAAGGAGAGACGATCCTTGCCATTCACAATCTGGATGCAAATTCTCAAGCCCTGGGCGGCGATGAGCTTCTACCCGGCTCTTTTACAGATATCCTGTCAGGAAGACAATTCAACCTGGTCCGGGATGGACTCACACTGGCGCCCTACGAATATCGCTGGCTGATCAAGAAAGAATCCTGATCCGATCTGTTTCCCGGCTATGTGGGCCTTCAAATGTGCGCGCCATTTTATATCTTGCCTGCCACATAGTCCAACACATCGATCTTGGTCAAGATTCCGACCGGGCGTCCGCCGTCCATCACGATCAAAGCCAACCCGTCGCGTAGGTAGGGCATGGCATTCTCCAGCGTTTCATCTCCCGGGAAGACTGCATCGGCGTTTTGGACAAGCGTATCTATGACCTCATCCTGAGAGTGGTCGTGTTTTTCCACCATATGGTTCAACAGATCGACCTCCTCGATCAAACCGACCAGTGAGCCATCTTCCCCCACCACAGGCATCTGTGAAACCGCGTATTGGTGCATGATCGCCACCACATTGCGCATCGTATCCCCCAGATGGACCGTGTAAAGCGTTCTGTTTGGCTTGGCCAGCAGCAGGTCTGAAAGCGTCATCTCCCCGAATTCCATCGAAAGGAAACCAAATTCCCGCATCCACTTGTCATCATAGAACTTGGAAAGGTAGCGTCCTCCTGCATCCGGGAACAGGACCAGGGGAAGGCGATCCGCTGCCAACTTGCGGCAATATTTCATGGCGCCCGCCAGAGCAGCCCCGGATGATCCACCCGCAAAAATGCCCTCCTGCCTCACGAGCTGACGCGCCCACAGAAACGATTCACGATCACCTGCCCGCTCGATCCCATCCACTACGCTCAAGTCCGTGGTGGAGGGCAGAAAATCTTCGCCAATTCCCTCAACCTTGTAGGTCTTGGGATAGGCACCCTCGGGGATCTTCCCGCCGCTTTTCCAAATCTCGGTCAGGATTGAGCCTTCGATATCCACACCGATGATCCGTATGTCAGGATTCTTCGCCTTAAGATAACGCCCCACACCGCTGATGGTGCCACCGGTACCCATCCCCATGATGACATCCGTCACCTTGCCCCTGGTCTGTTCCCATATTTCAGGCCCGGTGGAGATCTCATGGGTGCGAGGGTTGTCGGGATTATGGTACTGATTGGCAAGGATGGCATTGGGGGTCTCGCGTGCGAATCGCCTGGCCACCTCATAATAGGAGCGTGGATCCTCCGGTGCAACAGCCGTGGGCGTAATAACCACTTTTGCACCATAGGCTCGCAGCAGAAGGATCTTCTCCTTGCTCATTTTGTCAGGCATTACAAAAATCGTCTTGTAACCCTTAAGCGCCGCTGCAATCGCCAGTCCTACGCCGGTATTTCCTGAAGTAGCCTCCACGACTGTACCACCAGGATGCAATTCTCCGCGCAATTCAGCCTGCTCAATAATATAGGCACCGACCCGGTCCTTGATGGACCCCCCGGGGTTCATGTACTCCAGTTTTGCATAAAGGGGAACCGGCAGCTCTTTTGCGATCCGTGCCAGCCGCACCAACGGTGTATTCCCCATTGCTCCCAGGATACTGTTATAAACCCTTCTCTCATCTGATTCCTCTATAGCTGTCATTCCTGCTCCTTTGGTCGTGGCGCAATTTTACCAAACCATCCAGGCTTCCACCTGCATCGTACAGACCTGCCCGGTTCCCGGTGGATTTACTGCCCAAAAAGCAATGGGCTGGCTGCAAGGAGTCCAGCCAGCCCATAAATGGGGTGATCAAAAGGAGCTTGAAGTAATGTATCAGTAAAGCGGCAAGCTGGGATCGATCGCCTGTGCCCAGGCATTGATTCCGCCCCTCAGATTCTTGACTTTCTTGAACCCTGCACTGACCAGCAGTTCCAGTGCCCGTGCCGAACGCGACCCTGATTTACAAAAGATCACCATTTCCTGCGCAGAATCAAGCTCGGGCAGACGGCCCGCCAACTGCCCCAGTGGAATATTAACCGCCCCGGGCAGCGCCGAAATCTGCAGTTCATGAGGCTCGCGTACGTCCAGCAGAACGAGGTGATTGGTTTTAACACGCCGGGCAAGATCTGGAGCCGTGATATCCCAGACCTCCCCTGCAGAGCCATTATCATGATCATGACCTGGTACGCCGCAAAACTCCTCGTAGTCGATCAATTCATGGATATCTGCATTCGGGC
>CAYMQX010000148.1:0-7231 GCA_964392495.1 uncultured Anaerolineaceae bacterium | reverse complement strand
GGGTGCCGCTCCCATCCCCTCCGCCGCTCCGGTTGGCAAAGAGGAAGGCGGCGACGATCAGGAGGAGGCCGCCCAGGGCCACAACCGGCCAGGGAAAGGAACCTCCATGTCTCTGTTTCCTGTATTTCTTTTTCGCCACGCAATTGCTCCTGTGAGGTGATCGATGGGGCGAAATCCGCGCCCGGCGGACCCATTAAATGGACCGAACCTGTCTGAATTTTATCACCTGATGCCCAAGGATAAAGCCTCCGGTTGACAACCGATAGGGCAAAAAGGCGGGCAGGGATGCAGGCCATTTGGCCTATGCAGGAGGGAAAAGGCCTCAGGCGGTCACAGTCTCTGCAGCCGGGGCGGTTTCATGCCGGGCCTCGTTTTCAAGGATGGAATGGTCCACTACATGCAGATATTTCACCCCAAGCGAGAAGGCCAGCAGTCCATAGGCAAGGATGCCGGAACCGGTGATCCATTCGATCAGGGATGGCCGGTAGGAAGTGTAAAACACCGGGGCCTGGCCGGGCAGATAGGAGACCACCGCCAACTGGCCGACCAGGTTGATATCCCAGCGGAACGCGACCACACCGGCCGCTGCGAGGAACAGCGCGACCATCCTCCAGAAGGGATCCATGCGGGTCTTTTTATAGAGGAGCAGTATCATTGGAAGCAAGATCCCCAGAAGCATTTCCCCGATCCAGAAATTGAAGGAAAGCACTCCGCCTGTCAGGATCTTCAGACCCTCGCTGCGCCCCGTCTCATACGTATAGGTGCCGGCGAAGGTATCCCAGAACCGGAAGTAGAAATAGCCAACCAGGAGCCATGCCAGAATTCCTGATGCACGCTCAATCAGGGCATCGTTTATTTTTGCCCTGGAGGTTAGCCGGGAGGCCAGCATGGAGGCAAAAAGCGTCAAGGCGATGCCGCCCACGAGCGCAGAGAACATGAACAGAACGCTCATTTCCGGCTTGTACCAGAATGGGCGGGCCTTGATAATGCCGTAAGCCGCCCCCAGGGAGGATTGGTGCATGCTTGACAGCCCCAATCCGATCATGGCCAGGATGGGCGCATAGTGGTGGACCTTCTCCATGCTCCGGGCGACCTTCGGCCAGCGGCGGTGGAGCCACTCCAGCCGGGCGAAGATCGGCATGGATTCCATAATGAGCACATTCAGATAGATCATGATCGCCATCGTCACTTCCCAGAGAAGGGAATGGGTATTCCAGTAGGCGATGGAATGCCAGAACCGGTCGGGACGGCCAATATCGAGCATCAATGCCAGGAGGGCCATTGTATAACCGATCAGGCCCACGAAGGTGGCGGTGCGGGCCAGCGGTTGGTAGCGCTTGAGCCCCAGCAGGTGGACGGCTGCACACAGGCTGAACGCGCCGGCGCTCAAGGCGATCGCGGAGAGGTCGATCGTGATCCACAACCCCCAGGGCACCAGGTCGGTCAGATTGGTGATGGCCAGGCCTTTCCAGAAGACCAGGATTCCGCCAGCCAGGGCGGCCAGCAGAAGGATTCCAAGAAAGCCCAGCCAGAGCAGCCAGGGGGTGAGGGTGAGTCGGGGATGCGGTTTGGTGGGCATATCAACCCTCCATCTCTTGAGGATTTGCGGAAAATAAATGAAGTTGGGGCCCGGTACATATTTCCCGCGGCCGTCAGCAACCCGATGTGCATCCCCAGTCTACGGTGAATTGGCCGGAGGGTAAATTCGGTTAACACCCCATATTCCAGCAGGCATTTATGCTTATTTGTACAGCATAGGCACATATGCCTATCAGGATGATGCGCCTTTTAACGCTTGTGAAAGAGGACACGAAATCTCATAATGGGTCAGATGAAACGGACCTTCCCGATGGCTCTGGTGGGTTTTGGAATCCTATTGCTGCTCGGCAGTGGACTGCTTTTCCGTATGCCTCAACTGGAAAAACCCATGGAGGGTTCACTCCCGGCAGAAATTGCAGGCCTCCCGCTCACACAGAAAACATCCGGGGAGCAGGCGATCACGGAGTTTGAAGCCCTGCACGGGAAACAGTTCCCGGTGACCTCCGGTTTCATCGGCATCTACGGCAGCCGGCAGATCATCTTATGGGTCGCGGGTGCCGAATCGCCGGACTCGGCGGCCTCGATGCTGGATGCAATGGAGATGAAGATCGCGGCGGGCAACTCCCCATTTACCCCCACCGGGCAATTTGAGCAGGAGGGCCGCACGGTGTATGCATTGGAGGGGATGGGGCAGAGCCATTATTACTTCCAATCCAAAAAATTGGTCATCTGGCTGGCGGCCGACCCACGGCTGGCGGACCGGTCGATCCAACAAATCCTGGAGGTCTATCCATGAAGAAGTCACATGTATTGCTCATGCTGCTGTGCTGCCTGATCCCGGTCGCCGGGTTGGCAGCGGTCTATCTTTTCAAGATCCCCCTCAATAATGTGCTCCTGTACGGCATGATACTGCTCTGTCCGCTCTCGCACCTGTTAATGATGAAATTCATGGGGCATGATCATTCCGAAATGCAAGCCGGGCACGACCATCAGCAGCATGTGAGCAGTACTCTTACGAGCCCGCAGGAAAAGCAATAATGGAGCAGCTTCCCACTGATGCAGAGCGGGCAGAGCTGCCCGCTGCCGGGAAGCGAAGCGCGGCGGGCATTGCCGCTGTTTTTGTGGTGCTTGCCGCCCTCCTGGCCTTGTTCGGCTGGGGACTGGTCAAAGCTCAGGCCGGACCTGTTGAAAGCGGAATGGCGCCTGATTTCAGCGTTACTGGATTCGACGGGCGTGAGTTCAACCTGAGCAGGGCAAGGGGCCAGGTCGTGATCGTCAATTTCTGGGCCTCGTGGTGTCCTCCATGCCGTGAAGAAGCTGCCTACCTCGAAGAGACATGGCGCAAGTATGAGGATAAGGGTGTGATTTTTGTGGGTGTGGACTGGGTGGATACGGAAAAAGCAGCCCTCGCCTACATCAAGGAATTTGATATCACCTATCTCAATGGGCCGGATATCGGTACGCGTGCCGCGCAAGCCTATAACATCCAGGGTGTGCCGGAAACATTCTTTGTCGCAAAGAATGGAGAACTGCGGGGGGTTCATATCGGACCTTTGAAAGCCCCTCAACTGGATGAAAAGATCGAAGAATTACTGGCAGAGAAATATCCCTAAGGAGCGGAGTATTCAATGCTTGCCGACCTTGGTTTGATCGTCCTGACCCTCGCCTTCCTTCTCAGTCTCTACGCCACGATCGTTTCACTTTCCGGGGGCCTGCAGAGACGCAGCTCCTGGGTCGAAAGCGCCCGGAACGCCGTCCTCCTGGTGTTTCCACTGCTCACGATCCCGGTGCTGGTGGTGGTGTATTCGCTGTACAGGCTGGATTTCTCACTGGCGTATGTCTATGATGTCTCCAGCCGCGCCATGTCGCCCTTCCTGCGCATCACCGCTTTGTGGGGCGGCCAGGAGGGTTCGGTCCTTTTCTGGGCCTGGCTGATGGCGGCCTTTGTGGGGATCGTCCTGCTGCGCAAATGGGAGCGGGACCGCGAATTGATGCCCTGCTTCATATTCGTGGCCATGCTGACCACCACCTTTTTCATTGGCCTGGTCCTTTTCATTACCAACCCCTTCACCCGTCTGTGGTATGTGCCGGGCGCCGAGGACCTGACGTAGGCGCTCTTCCAGCCTGCCAATGCCATGCCGTACCTGCCCCCCGATGGGAACGGTCTGAATCCGCTGCTCCGTCATTTTGGCATGATCGGGCACCCTCCGACAACCTACCTGGGCTTTACAGGCTTTGTTATCCCCTTTGCCTTTGCCATGGCGGCTTTGATCACCGGCCAGTCGCGCAGCGACGAATGGATCGTCACGACCCGGCGCTGGACGCTCTTCGCCTGGATCTTCCTTTCCATCGGGCTGATCCTCGGCGGTCGCTGGGCTTATGACGTGCTGGGCTGGGGAGGGTTCTGGGGCTGGGACCCGATCGAAAATGCCATGCTGATGCCCTGGCTCACGGGCACCGCTTTCCTGCATTCGGTGATGATGACCGAAAAGCGCGGCATGCTGAAGAAATGGAATATGGTCTTGATCATCCTGACCTATTCGCTGTCGCTCTTCGGCACCTTTATCACGCGCACCGGCGTGATCAGCTCGGTGCATGCCTTCTCAAAGAGCGCGCTGGGACCGGCCTTCTTTACCTTCATCGGGATCACTTTCATTGGGGCGATCAGTATTGTTTACCTGCGCTGGGACACGCTGAAATCCGAACACAGCCTCGAGAGTTTCCTCTCACGCGAGGCAGCCTTCGTCCTCCAGAATATGCTTTTCCTGGCGATCACTTTTGCCGTTTTCTGGGGGACGGTATTTCCACTGCTCAGCGAATTGGTGACGGGGACCAAAATCACGGTCGGCCCGCCCTATTTCCAGCGCGTGACGGGTCCCCTGTTCTTCGCGCTCGTTCTGCTGATGGGCATCGCTCCGCTGTTCGCCTGGCGCAAGCAGGCGGCGCGCGCCCTGGGGAAAGCCATGTGGATCCCATTCGCGGCCTCCCTGGGGATCACGGCCCTCTGGGGGTATCTGCACCGGATGCACCCGGCCTCGATCTTCGGGCTTTGGTTGGTCAGCTTCGCCCTGGGGACGATCCTGGCTGAATTTTGGAAGGGCGTTCGCGCCCGGCGTGCGACGCGCGGCGAGAGTATTTTCCCCGCACTGCTCAACCTGATCGGCCGCAATCATCGCCGCTATGGCGGATATATCATTCACCTGGGGGTGGTGTTGATCGCCATCGGCGTGATCGGGGATGCGTATTTCAAACAGGAGACCCAGGGAACAGTCAGCCGGAACGAATCCATCGGCATTGGCGGTTACAAGCTTGAATTCAAGGAGCTTCGAGGCTATCCGGGCTCGGACGGCCGCGAGATCGTGGAGGCGGTCACCAGCCTTTCAAAGGACGGGCAGGTCATCAGGGAACTGAACCCGCGCCGTGATTACTTCGTGGTGCAGGAGCAGCCGGTCACGGTCCCGGGAGTCCTTTCCACCCCTGGGATGGATTTCTATGTGATGCTGCTTGGCTGGGATGAGACGGGGCAGAGCGCGACCTTCAAGATCTACGTCAATTCGTTGATCAACTGGTTGTGGGTCGGCGGGTTTGTGATGATCCTGGGTACCATCATCGCGGCCTGGAGCGGCCCCGCGCGGCGTGAGGCCACTTACGTGCTCAAGCCCGAAGGCCTCACCTCACAGGCATGAACGGGAAGGTGTGAGATGCGAATTATCCAACGAAGGCTAATACCATTCTTGATCGTCATCCTGGGCAGCCTGTTGGCGGTCACGACCGTCTTTGCCCAGGGGAACGAACCCTGGACGCCCACCGACAATGACGTGAACCGGGTCGCCAAACAACTTTACTGCCCGGTCTGCCCGAACACCCCGCTGGACGTTTGCGAAACAAAGGCCTGCCAGGACTGGCGCGCCCAGATTCGCGATGAGCTGTCCCAGGGTTGGACGGATCAGCAGATCATCGATTACTTCGTCGCGCAGTACGGCGAGCGCGTGCTGGCGGAGCCGCAGCGGAAGGGCTTTACCTCGCTGGTCTGGTTCCTGCCGGTTGTTGCGGTCCTGCTTGGGCTGGGGATCGTCTATGAGATTTTGAGGGGCTGGCGATCCCGAAGACCTGCCCCGGCCGCGATCCCTGTTTCACCTCATATCCCGGACGAACTGCGGGAAAAGATCGAACGCGAACTGCGCGACCTGGGATAGATCGGAGCATTCCACATGGATATTACAGCGATTGTGTTGGGTGTGATTCTGACAGGGCTTTCCATGGCCTTCATCTACAAGCCCTTTCAGGAAAAAAAAGCGGGCGTTCGAAAGCAGGTCGAAGCCGAATCGAAACCCCAGGCCCGGCGGGAGTCGGTGCTCTCTGCCCTGAGCGATCTGGACTTTGACTTTAAAACCGGCAAGGTGGTTGATGAGGATTACGCCCCTCTTCGGGAGCGGCTGCTGGCCGAGGCGGCACAGCTCACATTGAAGGAACAGGAGAAGGAGGATCGCCTCGAGGCCCTCATCCAGCGCCGGCGAAACGGGGGGCAGGGACATGCCTGTGAGAAATGCGGGACTGCGCTTGCCGCCGGGCAGAAATTCTGCTCGAATTGCGGATCGGCAGTAAAGCAGGAAGCCTGCCCTTCCTGCGGCAGCAAGATCAAATCCGGTGATTTATTCTGTTCCGCCTGTGGAAAGCCCATCGAACTCCAGACAAATGCGGTCGTGCAGGCATGAAACGTCAGTACTTTCTTACAATCCTTGCCACACTGGTCCTGGCGGCAGTCGCCGTATGGCCGGTCGCAGCGCAAAACGATGCGCCCCCCACGCCGGGGGCCGGGCCGACTGGAACGATATCCGTCACATTGGTCAACCGCAATACCGGGAAATTGGTCACTGAGAGCCTGGAGGTCATGCTGCACATCATGGACCTGGATTTTGTTGACCAGGATATGCTGCATGGGCAATCCCTTTCCGATGGCACCTATGTTTTCACCGATGTGCCCTTTGCTCCCGGCCTGCAATTTGCAGTGATGGCGACCTACCAGGGTGCAACCTACTTCTCCGAGACCACCCCGGCGGATATGAGCTCCCTGCAGGCATCTTTGGAGGTACCGGTGTACGAAAGCACCAGCGACCTCTCCAATTTGCAGGTGGAACAAATGCACGTGGTGTTCGCCCTCGCCGAGGACGGGCTGGAAACCAGGGAGATCTACATCATCTCCAACCACGGAGAGCGCACCGTCAAGGATGCCTACAGGCTGGAGGATGGGAGCACGGCGACCCTGGAATTCCCCCTTCCGGAGGATGCGGATTTTATTTTCTTCAAGCCCGATGAACAGGACCGCTTCGTGAAATTGACCGGAGGATTCGCCGACACCCAGCCCGTTTCCCCTCAGTCACAGGACTCCCAATTCATGGTCACCTATCTCGTCCCGTATTCGGGTGAGAGAAACTACACCTATACCGCGCCGATGAACATGGCACAACTGAACTTCCTGCTGCCCGACCAGGCGGGACTCACGATCCAGGGTGGGGGCCTGATGGGGCCACAATCCATGACGCTGCAGAGCGGAGGGGCGTACCAGGTGTACAGCTCCACGGGGCTGAAGGCGGGGCAGACGCTGAGCTTCACTATCTCCGGACAAGGCGCGGCCCCGGCGGGGGACAAAGCGGTGGCCTCCAATCTCCCGGCCGTCGCCGGGTTATCCTTT
>CAYMQX010000147.1:0-7255 GCA_964392495.1 uncultured Anaerolineaceae bacterium | reverse complement strand
TACCAGGGTGGCGCCTCAAGGGCGGACGAAGGCCCCGGTTCGCTGCAGATCAGGGTCGTCTATCACGGCGTGCCTGATTCTTGAGCCTCGGACCCACCTCCGGCCCTGGCGCAATATGCAGGTCAGACGCCGGTGTATACTTGCCTCACCTGAGAACTGCTTCGATGAAGGCCTTCCATTCCTCGACCCTTCAGAACCTTCGCGCCGCCGCCCGCGCCGCGGTATTCTTTTTGAAGGTCTTTCCGATGCTGCCCTCCCGCCCCGTGGATTGGCTCACGCCCCCGCCTCGCCTCGAAAAAGTAAGTTATCCCACCGCCACAGGATCCGCCGACGGCGAGCTCTACCTTCCCGGAACGAACGGACCCCACCCCGGTATCGTCGTATGCCTGGGCGTGGTACCGTTCGGCGTCGAGCATCCGCAGGTCGCGGTCCTTGGGAAGGCACTGGCGCGCGCAGGCATTGCCGCCCTGCTCTACTGGTCCCCCGCCATGCGGGATTTCCGTCTCGAGCCCGCGGATATCGGGAACATTGCCCTGGCCTACGACTGGTTGATCGGCCGCCCGGATATTGACCCCGCGCGCAGCGGCCTGCTTGGTACTTGCGTGGGTGGCTCATTTGCTATGCTGGCGGCTGCTCATCCGCTCATCCGGGAACGCATCTCCTTCCTCAGTGCCTACGCACCTTTTTCCTCCATGTGGACCTTTGCAAGAGATATCGCCAGCGCCACCCGCTCCAATGGCACAGAGCCCGAACCCTGGCAGGTCGACCAGCTCACGCGCCGCGTGTTTGTCCACTCCCTGACTGCCGACCTGGAACCGGATGAGGCCGAACCACTTCGAGCCTCATTCGCAGTTCAGGGAGGCCCACCCTGTGCTCCCCCCGCCTCCCCGGAAGGGCGCACCATCTATGCCCTCCTCACCGCACAGGGCCCTGCGGCCGCCGAGGCCGCGCTTCGAGGCCTCCCATCCGAAATGCAGGAAAAACTCACGGCCATGTCACCCATCACTTATCTGCAGGATCTTTGCAGCCCGCAGATCATCCTGCTGCACGATCGCGGCGACCAGTTGATCCCGGTGGGCGAATCCAGGCGCCTGGTCGCCGCCTTCGACGGGCGCTCCGGTGTAAGCTACACTGAAATGGGCTTCCAACACCTCGACCCGGTCAAGGGCAGGCTGCCTCTCCGCACCCTGATCCGCGAGTTCATTAAATTCCTGAGTGCCATCTATCCTTTATTCCAGCGCACGGTCGCGTAGCCTTGCCGGAGACCAATCACAGTCGTCAGCAAGGATACCCTGGCTCTGCTTCCTTCCATCAAGGAGTAGCGATGCAAACCGAATTGACTTCGCCCGGTCCCCTCCTGCATGCCTCTGGCAGCCTGGCCCAGGTAGGCTGGTCCCGCCAACCCTTGCTGGATTGCAATCTGGAGGCGGCGCGTTTTTACGCCCTGCGCCCGCTCCAGCGCTTCCGCATCAAGCGCTGGGATTATTACGCTGTGTTCAGCCCCCAACGCTTCTTCTCCGCCACCATTGCGGACCTGGGCTATGCGGGGAATATGTTCGTCTATACGATGGACTTTGCAACCGGCAAACTGCATGAGGAAGGCGTGATCGTCCCCCTCGGCAGGGGTTTGGTCCTGCCGCGCAACAGCACGACCGGAGATTGCCGGTTCGAGAACAAGGACCTGCGCATGGAATTTCGCCTGGCTCCCGGCTGCAGGCAGATTTCCATCGCCTGGCCGTCCTTTCATGAGGGGCGCGGCATCCAAGCCGATATTCGCCTCGATGAACCGCCCGGCCACGAATCGATGAATATCGTGATCCCCATCGAGGGGCGTCGTTTCTATTTCAACCGTAAAATAAACTGCCTGCCCGCCAGCGGGACAATAAAGTACGGGAATCTCACCGAAACGCTCCTCCCCTCCAACTGTCTGGGCTCCCTGGATTGGGGCCGCGGTGTCTGGGCATACCGCTCCTTCTGGAACTGGGCCAGCGCCTCAGGATTCCTCCCCGATGGCCGTCGGGTGGGATTGAACCTGGGTCGCGGCTTCGGGGATCTTTCCCGCGCCGGCGAAAATGCCATCCTCCTGGAAAACCGCATCCATAAGCTGGAGCAGGTTTCCTTCGATTACTCTTCAAGCGACTACATGCGTCCCTGGAGGTTCACGGATTCACAGGGACGCCTCGACCTGACCTTCACCCCCTTCAAAGACCGCACCGCGCAGACGAACATCGGCGTGATCTCCAGCCTGGTTCATCAAATGTTCGGACTCTACAACGGCACTGCCCTTACAGACGGGAATGAGGCCATTCAGATACGTGACCTGGTCGGCTTTGCCGAGGAACATCATGCCCGCTGGTGAGTTGAAAAACGCATGGGCCCCTCCTTGCGGAGGAGCCCACGGCATTGAGCACTGGGCAGGTGAAATGGGAAAAATCCAGCCCAGGACTATCCAGGTCCGCCCTTCATCGTCTTCATGAATCCTTCTGCCAGCCCGCGCACGGAGGCTGGATCACTGCATGCCAGGCTCTTCTCCGCGAGTCCCCGCGCCGCGGGCAGGTTGAGGCCGCGCAGCACCTCCTTGGCCCGCGGGATACGGGTGGAGGTCATGCTCAGTTCGCGCACTCCCAGCCCCACCAGGATGGGCACCGCGAGCGGATCACCTCCCAACTCACCGCACACCCCCACCCACCGGCCGTGCTTGTCAGCCGCTGCGCACACCTGGCCGATCAACCGGAGCACAGCCGGGTGCAGGGCATCGGCAAGGTGGGCCAGCGCAGGGTTGCCACGCTCGGCGGCCAGTGTGTACTGGGTCAGGTCGTTGGTGCCGACCGAGAAAAAGTCCACGTGTGGGGCGAAGGCCTCCGCCATGACTGCTGCGGAAGGCACCTCCACCATGATGCCCGTTTCCAACGGCCAGCGGTGAGGGATCTTCTCCCTTTCCAATGCAAGGTGAGCTTCTTCAAGTGCAGCCTTGGCCTGCAGCACCTCTGCAATATCCGCCACCATGGGGAACATGATCCGGAAATTCGCCTCCTGCCCTGCGCGCAGGATGGCCCGCAGTTGGGGCTGGAACAACTCCGGCCTTGCCAGCGAAACACGTATGGCGCGTACCCCCAGGAATGGATTCGCCTCCTCCCCAAGCCCGGCGTAAGGCAGTTCCTTGTCACCCCCTGCATCCAGCGTGCGGACGATGACCGGGCGATCCCCCAATGCTGCCCCGATCTCCCGCAGCACTTGCGTTTGTTCGTCCTCGCTCGGAGGTGTTTGCCGGGTCAGGAACAGGAACTCGGTACGCAGCAGGCCGATCCCTTCCGCGCCGTTGGCGACCGCTGCATGTGCATCTTGAAGGCTGCCCGCGTTCCCCACGACTTCAATGCGCACTCCATCGGCGGTGTAGGCAGGCGGTTGACTTTCTTTCAAGAGCCGCCTGCGCTGCTCGAACCAAGCGGCGCGCTGTTGGGTGAGATTCTGCTGCACTTCGCTGGAAGGCTCGATCCACACGCGTCCGGCCCCGCCATCCAGCCCAAGCAGGGTACCCGACGCCCTCCCCAACAGGGCCGGAGCCACCCCCGAAATAGCCGGGATTCCCAGTGCCCGCGCCAGGATGGCGCTGTGAGAGGTGGGCCCGCCTCCTACCGTGAGGATACCGGTCACTTTTTCGAAATCCAGCTGCGAGGTCTCGGTGGGGGTCAGGTCCTGCGCCGCCAGGATCACCGGTGAGTCCAGTTCCAGGCGGGCCGCCTGCCGGCCGGATAGGGCGAACAATACCTGCGCCGCCACATCCAGCACATCCGCTGCGCGCGCCTGCAGATAGTCGTCCGGCAGTGCGCGATAGGTCGCGGCGGTCTCTTCCGCGACCGCATTCCAGGCGAACGCTGCGTTTTCTCCCCTCTGGATCCAGTCCTGTACGACCGCCAGCGTCTCGGGGTCCTGCAGGATCAAAACATGCGCATCGAAGATGGCAGCCTGCTCCTCGCTCAGGCTGCCGCGCAGCCGCGCTTTTTGCGCCCGTATTTCCTGCTCTGCGCGGGCCAGGGCGGCTGTGAGCCTGTCCATCTCACCGGCAGGGTCATTGGCCTTCTCGTCCGAGACCGGTGGAGGGGTCGGCCTGTAGATCAGCAGTGGGCCGAGGGCGAATCCTTCGGAGACCGGGATGGCCTGCAGGAAATCCCCCGGCGCGGTGTCGGCAGTAATGGCTTGAACCGGGGCGGGCTTGGGGCTTTCTTCAGCTTCCGTCTCACCAAAACCGGATTCGACCAGCCTCCGCAGCGCCTCAAGCGCTTCCGCGGCCTGCTGGCCCTGCGCGCTGATCCCGATCTGATGGCCCCCCACCGCTGCCAGGGTCGCAACGCCGTTCAGGCTGCGAGCCGAAGCCGGTCCCCTGCCGTTCGTCAGGTTGCGGACACGAATCTCCGCCTTGAAGGCCGCCGCCGTCTGCACGAAACGCGCCGCAGGGCGCGCATGCAGACCATGCAGGTTTTTTAACCTCAGGATGATCTCATCCACAAGTGGCAGGCTGCCGGGATGCTCCGTGGCAGCCCCTGCCGGTGCCGCCCTGCCCAACTGCTCCTGCTTGGCTCCCAGCGCGGAGCCTGCCTCCGCACAGACCGCCTCAACATCCGAGCCAAGCCCGGCCTGCACCGCCGCGGCCACCGCCCCTTCCACCAGCGGAGCAGCGCACAGGTAAGTCATCTTCGCCAGCTCAGGCGGCAGGAACTCCAGGGCGGTTTCGGCGCTCAGCAGCGCAGAGCCCAGGTCCATCAGCACCACGACCCCCTCCGCGCTGGACACGGATTGGATGGCCTCCACGATCTCGATCGCGTCGGTGCCGATCTCCCGATGACCCTCCCCTGTGCCCGCCGCGATCGCGACCTTCAACTCGGGCGAGGCCATCTGGCGCACGAGGGCTAAAAGCCCCTCGGCCAGGCTGCGGCTGTGCGAAACCAGGACGATGCCTACCATGGGGATGGAGGTGATCTATTCCGCGGCCAGGGCTTTCACCAGTTCGCGGCAGAAGTCTGGAATGTCAGCCACCACCCGCCCCCAGACCAACTGCCCCTCCCGAAAGGCCGGGTCATCCACCCCGATCGCCCCCGCATTGACCAGGTCATCCTTGATGCCCAACGAGCCTGTGGCACGCGACCCCTCGGCGATGATCCCCGCAGAGATACCCACCAGGCCCGCATGACAGATGAGTCCCACGATCTTGCCTTGTTCGTAGACCCCTCGGACCAGGTTCTTGACATGCTCATAACGGCGCAGCTTATCCGGAGCCCAGCCGCCCGGGACCACAATGGCATCGAAGTCCTCCGGTTTGACATTTCCCACCGCCACGTCGCTCGTCGCCGGGAGCGCCACCTTGCCGTGCACGGTCTCCCCGGCCTTCAGGCCCAGGATCGTGACAACCGCGCCTTCCTCCCTCAGGCGCATCACCGTGACCCAGAACTCCAGGTCTTCGTACCCCTCCGCAAGCAGTACCCCGATGCGTTTTCCCTTGAGAAGCATTCAGTTCAACCTTTCTTTGCAGCCATTGCAGTTCAACGTCCTGCCACCACGATCAGCAGCCAGATCCCATAGGCTCCAAATCCCAGGCCCAGAAGGACAAAGGCCCAGTTGATCAACCGCAGGACCCCGATACCCGGCTTCAGGTCAAGGATGATGCCGCGCAGCCCGATCAGTGAATGGATCAGCACCGTTAGCAGGAAAATGGCCTCCATGGCCAGGATCAACCCCGATTTGTAATAGGCCACCACATCACCGTAAGTCTGCAGGCCGCCCAGGCTTCCGATATAGTGGTTGACGATTAGGTGCGTGAATGCGACGATGAGCAGAATGGGACCCGTGATGATCTTGACCAGCCATAGGAACGTGGTCTCACCCTGTTTTGGAACAGAACCGCTCTCCATCATGGCAGCCTCCTAGGCGCTGAAGATCCGCACGCCGAAGATCAATATGGCGATCAACCCGATGACCATGGCGCCGAGAAACAGCTCCCGCTGGCGCGGCACCGCGATCCCGAAGCTCGTCAGCACCAGGCGCACGCCGTTCAGCCCGTGGAGCAGCACCGCCGCGATCACCAGTAATTCACCCGATTTATATACGCTGCTCTGCGTCAATCTCAGAAACTCGTCATAGGCCTGCGGGCCCTGGGCTAGCTTCCCCAGGACCAACAGGTGCAGGAATAGATACAAGCTGAGGCCAATACCGGCCAGCCGGTTGATCATAAACCCCAGGTCGCTCAGCGAGTGGCCGCGCGGGTCGAACCAGCGCGCCGCCCGGACGATGAAATTGGATCGCGCGTTCATTTGCGTGCCTCCGCGGACTTGCGGGGATTAAAGACATTCCGGATCCGTTCTCCCACCACCTGCCGGCGCAGTTCCATGATCCGCCAGCCGGGGTCCACATTGGAGGGACACACGGCCGTACATTCGAAGGCGCTGTGACACCTCCAGACACCGTTGGTGCTGTCCACCAGGTCATACAGGGCCGGCCGCGCCTCCAGTCCGGCCTGGTGCGCGCCTGCCAGGACCGCCGGGCCGAGGTAGTCCGGCGTCGAGCCGACGATCGGGCAGGCGCTCATGCACAGACCGCACTCGATACAATCGGCCAGGCGCAGGAAATCCTCCCCCGCAGCAGCCGGACCCGCCGGGCGTGCTTCGGGCTGGATGGCCTCATGCCGGTCAGAGTTGACGGAATGATGGCCAACCTCCTCCATCCGGCGATAGAGCCCCCCCAGGTCCACCACCAGGTCGCTGACCACCGGGAAGTTGCGCAGTGGCTCGATTTTCAAGGTCCCACCGTTCGATACCACCGAGCGGACCGGCGTAATGCAGGTCAGTTTTTCGCGGTCATTGACGCGCATCCCGCAGGCGCCGCAGGTGGAGTGATGGCAGGCGTGGGCATAGACCAGGCTCCGGTCATGGAAGGCCCAGGCGCGCTCCACCAGGTCGATCACGTTCTCATCCGGGTCCGCATCCATCCTGATTTCCTGGTAGTGCGGTTCCTCCCCCTGCTTCTGGCGGGAAAGCTTCAGTGTGATGTTCCAGGTTTCAGCCATTTACTGATCTCCTCTCCTTTCCGCGGGAAAAGAGCTGGTGCTGATAGGTTCAGGCCACTGCGTAGAACTGCCGGTACGAGGCCAGGGGTATTTCCTTCGTCTGGCAGGGCGCATGCAGGCCCAGCTTTTCGCAAACGGTATCGGCGGTCTTCTCGGCCATGGCGCATGTCATCCTGAAGGAAAAGCTCTATAACCAGA
>CAYMQX010000146.1:0-7264 GCA_964392495.1 uncultured Anaerolineaceae bacterium | reverse complement strand
TCAAGTTGCGGCTCCCGGGTGTACGCAACAGGCGCAACCCGCCGACGCCCGGAGGCTCGCAGGAGGTAATTGAATGGCACGTGTCAAGGGAGGCCCCCAGGGGCATCTCCGTCACAAGAAAGTCCTGAAGATCACCAAAGGCCAGCGCGGCGCGAAGCACTTCTTGTTCAAGCGCGCCAACGAGGCCATGCTCAAGAGCCTGTGGTATGCCTCGCGCGATCGGCGCGTGCGCAAGCGCGACCTGCGCAAACTGTGGATCGCCCGCATCAATGCGGCGGCCCGCCTGAACGGCACCACCTACAGCCGGCTCATAGCGGCCCTTAAAAAAGCGAATATCGGCCTGAACCGCAAGATGCTGGCCGACATTGCGGTCCGCGAACCAAACGTCTTCTCAAGCATCGTGGCGCAGACCCGTTGATCGAAAAACCATAAAGGCGGGGGCCATCCGGCCCCCGCCCGATCTTTTCCATAAGGGGACCCAGGGGTGAAACGCGTTATTCCTTTCCATCCACTGCTGCTGCCGATCTTTCCCATCCTCAATTTCTGGCTTATCAACAGGGATTTCATCGCCTTCCATAGTACCTTGCCATGGATTCTCACCGGCATTCTGACGGCGCTGTTACTCTTCGCTATTTTGTCGGCCCTGCTTAAATGCATTGAGAAGGGGGCGGCGCTTGCCTCTCTTGTCTTGATCTTTTTTCTCTTCTTTGGACAGGTCCGTGTCTCCCTGCAAATTCTGTTCCCTGGAGTCTTGTCCACTCCAGTCTTCTGCTATGCCTGGGGTTGTCTGTTCCTGCTCGCCGCCTGGCTCATCATCCGGGTCCGGGATATCCATCCCGTCCTGACCGATTCCCTGAACCTGGCAGCCAGCCTGCTTCTGATCCCCCTTGCTTTTGGGGCCGTGCAGGCCATCAGGGAATATCACACCCTTCAGCACCCGTCGGCTGATGATCTCTGGGGGGAAACGGCCATGCGCCCCGCAAAAGAACCGCTCCCGGACATCTATTACATCATACTTGATTCGTACGGGCGCGGAGATATCCTGTCCGACCTGTATGGATGGGATAATTCAGATTTCCTGGACGCCCTCCGCCAGCGCGGTTTCTTTGTGGCCGAACAAAGCCAGGCCAATTACATGCAGACCCCTCTGGCACTCTCTGCGGCCTTGAACGGACACTATCTCAACCCGCAGCAGTTTGAGGCCGATTGGGCGAACCGGGTCATGTTCCGCCCATATCTGGACTCCACGCCGAATCTGAAACGCTTGAAGGAATGGGGGTACGAGATCATCAGCACCCGGGATGCCGTGGAGTACCTGGAACTGGGCACCTCAGACAGATTCCTGGCCTCACACCGCGGATTCGATGAGTTCGGGCTGAGCTTCAACCGCGTGACCTTCAACTCCATCTGGACATCCGACCTCTACGAACACATGCTCTGGGAGATCACCCGGGACCAACTCGATTCGCTGGAAGATCCATCCCTGGTCTCGGGGCCTCCGCATTTCGTGTTCGCCCACATTCTAAGCCCCCATCCACCGTTCAACTTCGATGCCCGGGGCAATTATTCCACAACCCACCCGGCGCCATCCATGGGCGACAGACCCACAGCCGCAGAACGGGAACAATACATCGCCGGCTATCGTTCCCAATTCCAGTTTCTGAACAGCCGGCTCACCCGGATCATTGACCGAATCCAGAGCAATCCTCAAAGGACCGCAATCATCATACTTCAGGGTGACCACGGACCGGCAGCCTTTCTCGACAACGAGTCCGCGGACCGATCCTGCCTGCGGGAGCGCTTATCGATCTTGAACGCTTATTATTTTCCCGATCCTGAAGCCCGCGCCAGGCTCTACCCCTCGATCACCCCGGTCAATTCCTTTCGCATTCTACTTGGGGACCTGGCGGGAAGACCCATCCCCCTGCTCCCCGATCGCTCTTACTTCTCTACAAGAAACCGGCCCTACGACTTCGTGGATGTGACCAACTCGGTCGGAACCTGTACACCCCTGGATGAGTGACCTGTTGCGTTTAAGATACAATCACGGGATGAATCAATTAATAGCCGGGCGGACGCTCTCCGGCGGGCGGTTGCTCCAGTTGGTGCAGGGCGATATCACCACCGAGCAGGTGGATGCCATCGTCAACGCGGCCAACGAACGCCTGCAGCACGGGGGTGGGGTGGCATGGGCGATCGTTCGCGCCGGAGGTGAGGTGATCCAGCAGGAAAGCGACCAGTGGGTGGAGGAACACGGAACGGTTGCGCATGGAAAACCCACCTGGACACATGCCGGCCTGCTGCCCGCTCGCTTTGTGATCCACGCAGTTGGCCCGGTATGGGGAGATGGAAATGAAGACTCCAGCCTGGCCGCCGCAGTGCGCGGCTCGCTGCGTACCGCGGATGAACTTGGCCTTCACTCCATCGCCTTCCCTTCCATCTCGACCGGAATATTCGGTTTCCCCAAAAGGCGCGCCGCCAGCGTGTTCTTCAAAGCCCTCCGTCATTATTTCGATCACACCCCCGGATCCGACCTCAAGACCATCCGTATCATTCTCTTCGATCAGCCCACCCTGGAAGCCTTCCTCGAGGTCTGGAAAGACTGGCCCGCTTGATCACCTCCAGCCAGAACCCAAAACTCAAGCTGGCGCGCGCCCTGCTGGGGCGCCCCAGGGAGCGGCGCGAGAGCCAGGCTTTTGCAGCCGAGGGCATCCGCCTGCTGGAGGAAGTCCTCGCGGCGGATTGGCCGGTGCGCTACATACTCTATAGCGACGGGCTCAGCCAGCGCGGCCTGGACCTTGTAAGGGGCTTCAAGGAGCGCGGGCTGGAGGTGGAGGAGGTCTCCCCCGACCTGCTGCATGCCTTCAGCGATACCGAGACATCGCAAGGGATTTTCGCCGTCCTGGAGGAGCACAGCCTTCCCCTGCCCCAACAACTGGATTTTGTCCTCATCCTGGACCAGGTGCGCGACCCGGGAAACCTGGGCACACTTATCCGGTCCGCGGCCGCTGCCGGGGTGGGAGCCGTGCTGCTGCCGCCCCACAATGCGGATGCTTTCGCGCCCAAAGTAGTGCGCTCAGCCATGGGTGCGCACTTCAGGCTGCCGCTCCAGATCATGGACTGGGACCAGATCACTGAGACGATCTCCGCCTCCGGCCTGAACCTCCAACTGGCCGACATGCAGGGACAATCCTGCTGGGAAGCCGATCTGAGGGTTCCCCTGGCGCTGATTATCGGAGGGGAGGCGGAAGGCGCCAGCCCGGAGGCGTTGGCGCTCGACCCGCGGCGGCTCAGCATCCCCATGCCAGGCGGGATCGAATCACTCAACGCCGGTGTGGCTGGCTCGATCCTGATGTTCGAGGTGCTGCGCCAGCGCACCCCCAAAAAATAAAAAACAACTCATGAGAATTCGCACCCTCACCTACTTCTGTGATCCCGGCTTTCCACTGGACGAAGACCGCCTGCGCCAGGCCGGAGATTTTCTTGCACAGGCCCGGGCCGCCTACGAGGCCGAGGGCCACGAGGTACAGACCACGCGGCTGGCGACTGTCCCATTCCCCCTCTTATTGGGTGAGGAGCGCCTGGAGCAGCTTCCGCATTTTGCCGAAATGCTTGCCTCCGTCCTCCCACAGGCTGGCATCGCCTATGCCTCGCTGGGACCTGCCCTGCCGGGTGTGCGGCGCAGTTATGAGATGATCCCTGAGGCTGTAACAGCCTCTGAGAATATTTTCTTCAGCGGGATCATGGCGCAGACCGGGGTGGGGATCGACTTGAGGGCGGTGCGCCTCTGTGCAAAGGTTATTGTGGATTGCGCCCCACTTGACCCGAATGGATTTGCCAACCTGCGCTTTGCGGCGCTTGCGAACGTGCCTCCCGGGGCGCCCTTCTTCCCGGCGGCCTACCATGCAGGAGGGGAGCCGTCATTCGCCATCGGCACCGAGGCCGCAGACCTGGCTGTACGCGCCTTTGAGGAGGCGGAAACGGTGGAGGCAGGCTGCCGCACGCTGACAGCGGAGATCGAGCGTCATGCACAAGCACTGGAGCGGATCGCATCCACGCGCCTATGGCACATTCCCTTTGATGGGATCGATTTCTCGCTGGCACCCTCCCCGGACGACGCCCATTCCCTTGGCAATGCAGTGGAAAAGATGGGTGTACCGCGCATCGGTTGGCACGGCTCCCTGGCTGCTGCGGCCCTGCTGACGGGGGCCATCGACCAGGCGGATTTCACGCATGCAGGCTTCAGCGGTTTCATGCAGCCGGTCCTGGAGGATTCGATACTGGCCCGCCGCGCCGCCGAGGGAACACTCACCGTGAAGGATGCCCTGCTCTACTCCGCGGTATGCGGCACGGGTCTGGATACGGTCCCCCTCCCGGGAGATACCACGGCCGCCCAGCTCACCCCCCTGCTTCTGGACCTGTCCGCCCTCGCGCTGCGCCTCGGCAAACCGCTCACCGCCCGGCTGATGCCCATCCCCGGAAAGAGTGCAGGGGACCCGACAAACTTCGACTTTGCCTTCTTCGCCAACAGCCGGGTGATGAGGCTGGATTCGGAACCGCTCCGATCTCCGCTGACCGAAGACCAGGTCATCCCGCTGCGGCCGCGCGGCGCCGGCTGACCCCGGCCTATTCGCGCCAGTACACGCCGTCTTCGCGCTTCATCAGGCCGCCCCCCACCAGCTCGCGCCGCAGGGTCGCTGTATCCTCGTGGTAGCCGGAGAGGATCTCATTGACCTGCTTCTCGGTATAGCGCCTGTCCCTCTTGAATGAATCCACGACATAACGCAGTACCGCCTCCAGCTTCTTCCTCTGCGCAGGGAGGCTCTTCAGACTGCCATCGCGGCGCGTGAAATCGCGCAGGATCTTCCGATCATAGGCGTCCAGGTCCACGTCCCCAACCGCAGCCGAGAGGTTCTCGTTGGAGAGCAGCGCCCGTGAACGGCTTTCCAGAGCCTGACGGTCAAGCTGATACACACTGTAATAGCCTTCGGCGCGTGCACTGACCAACCCGGCTTTCGCCAGTTGGGACAGGTGATGGGAGATCGTGGAGGCCTTGAGGTCCAACAGGGCGGCCAGTTCCTCCACGCTGTATGGCTTTTGAGCAAGCAGACCAACGATCTTCAGCCGGGCCGGGTCGGCCAGAGCTTTGAAGAAAGCGACCAGGTCATCGCTCATTCCGGCCTCCAGTAGCGCGAGCCGTCGCTCTCACGCTTCATCAGTCCGGCGTCGATCAAGTCCCGCCGCAGACCAGCCGTGTCCAAGTGGAAGCGCCGCAGGATGGTATTGACCTCCTTCTCGGTATAGTTCACTCCGGGTGTGAAGGCCGTAACGAGATACTCCAGGATTACACGCAGCCTGGACGCATGGGAGGGAATCTGGCGGATGGACCCATCCGGATTAAGATGGTTCACCAATACCTTGCGCGATCTTTCGTCCAATCCGGGCGCGGGCGTGTAAGCCTCGCCCGGACGGGCAAACTGCTTCCTGGAAAGAGCCTCCAATCCGCCGGGGTCCAGCGCATAGCGCCCATCCTCTTTGCGCACCACACCCACGAAGACAAGAAATTCCAGGTGCTGGAAGGCATCACTCAGAGGCAGATCCAGTTGGGCGGCCACCCCTGCGGCATCCTGGGGTCCGCGCACCAGCACACCGATCACCCGTAGACGCTCGGCATCCGACATGGCTTTTACGAAATCCAGAATTTGGGGGTCGGGGTTCATGTTTATCCTATCTAATTAATTTGATATATATAGAAATGATTTTACCATGATTGAAAAACCCGTCAAGGGCTTTGCAGCCAGGCATCCCCGGTGATCCGGGGAGTGTCCAAAGGCGGAGCATCGGCCCGGGTTTGGATGCTCCCCTCATCCTGATTACAAATATAACCGGACACAATCGGTTATAATTTCTTCGCAAGTGAACCCCATCCGCGCTCGGAGGTGTCCTCGTGGCAGGAGAGAGTCACGCGTTCTTTGAGGGGAAAATCGTTCCTTTCTCAGAGGCCAAGGTCAGCATTGCGACCCACGCCTTCCTTTATGGTACATCGGTGTTCGGCGGCCTGCGAGGCTACTGGAATGAAGAGCAGAAAAAACTCTTCGTTTTTCGTCCCTACGACCACTTTCACCGCCTGCTGCACTCCGCCCGCATCTTCCGCATGAAGATCGATTACGATGAAGAGGCGCTGATCCAATTGACGCTGGACCTGCTGCGCACAGACAACTGGCAGCGCGACGTTTATATCCGCCCCAGTGTCTACAAGGCCGACATCGGCATCGGCGTGAAGCTTCACGGGCTGCGGGATGAGTTCAGCATCGTGGTCCTGCCCTACGACAAATATGTCAAGAACGACACAAGCGCCCACGTGACCTTCTCCTCGTGGAGGCGCATTGATGACAACGTGATCCCGGCGCGCGCCAAGGTGGCCGGCGCGTATGTGAACTCCGCGCTGATCAAGTCGGATGCAGTCGAATCAGGTTACGATGAAGCCCTGGTGCTCGACCAGCACGGACACGTCTCCGAAGGCTCGGCCATGAACATCTTCATGGTGCGCAACGGCATCCTGACCACCCCCCCGGTGACCGACAATATCCTGGAAGGCATCACGCGCCGCTCGGTGATCGAACTGGCGACCCACGAACTGGGCCTTGATGTGCGGGAGCGCTCCATCGACCGCACCGAGGTCTTTATCAGCGAGGAGATCTTCATGACGGGCACCGCGGCGCAGATCACTGCCGTAACGCAGGTGGACCACCGCCCCATCGGGATGGGCGTGATGGGGCCGGTCACCACCAAATTGCGCGAACTGTACGACCTCATCCTGCACGGGCGCGTGGACCGGTACTCGCACTGGAACGTGGCTGTGAATTGAAAATGTCAATGCGAAAGGGCTCCGCGCCTCCCGGCGATCTTCCCCACGCGGAAGGGCCTGCTTCACCTCGCTCGCAATGACATACCCGGGGGGGGGTGCTTCGGGCTTAAGAACACCGCGCTCGCGATGACATTGGATTAAATGATCGGGCGGGGTCTCGCGACCCCGCCCGTTTTTCATCCAACTTCAGCGGTTCTTCTTGAAGCGCACCAGCGTCATGTTCTTGCTGCAATCGTTGAAGGTGTTAATGGAAATATTGTTCGACAGGGGGATGCTGGACAGATCGAACATTTGGATGGAGAGCGTACCGTTCGATGCCAGGGGGACTGGTCCCAGGAAGAACTCAAACCCCGACTTCCCGTAGGAGGAGGATGTCCCGCTCACAGTCGTCATCTC
>CAYMQX010000145.1:3895-7276 GCA_964392495.1 uncultured Anaerolineaceae bacterium | reverse complement strand
AAATACCCAATCGCCTACAGCGGGCATGTCCATGCCCGACTCAGCGGAAAAGAGCAGATTGCCCGTCACCTCTGCTTGAACCTCGCTATGCTCATTGCGCACCAGGTAGCTGTCTCTGTTGACCGCAGTCACGCGCGCGGCGGAGCAATTGGGCGGCATCTGCTGTGCTTGAAACCATTGGTCAAAGCCGATATCTTGTAATCTCATCTGCTGTCGTGTGATCTCCGGTATGGTTGGTTAACGGTTTGAGAGTGACCAACATTAATTGTTTGGGGTTTTGACACACTGTAATTATGCCTCAAGAATCAAAAAACGCCTTCCATTTGGAAAGCGCTTCAATATTACATTCTCTTTGTCCTATATCTGCACCGCCGGCCTAAATTTATACCCGTAAACGATCAGCCCGCGTTCGTCGCCGTCGTTGCGCATCTTGCGGGTGACCATCTCCACCGGCATCCCGATCTCCGGCAGCTCTTCGCCCAGGTCGGTGAGCTGGGCGGTGATGATGGGGCCTTCCTCCAGCTTGACCAGCGCCACGGTGTAGGGGGCGTTGGCGTCGAACCCGGCCGGGGCTTCATAAATTGTCGTGTAGGAGAATACCTCGCCCTTACCGCTGAAGGTGTACCGGGTTTTCGCCTCGTCCCCGCAGTTCGGGCACACATCGCGGGGCGGGAAGATCTTGTAATCGCAGTGCGGGCAGACCTCGCCCACCAGTCCGTACCGCTGCTGCTTTAAGCGCCAATGTCGGGGAATTTCCATTCTAGTCGCTGCTCCTTTGATAATGACAACGATAATTCTATCCTGCGCTGCTATCAGGAACTATCAGACTCCTGCCTTTCATACCTGCAAGGCCGGGATTTTCCGAAAGCTGCAAGCCTGCGGCTTGTGTGATCTGTTTGTGCCCTGCTTGTCTGGATGAGTTTCCCCTAATCCCTGGGACCGAGGAAGGTCCGATCCACGAAGTTTTGGACGAACCGGAACCGGTACACCCTGCTGATCAGCTTCCAGGGAAGGCTGTCTCTGAATTTCCGGGTGATCTCGCTTTCCCGGTAGAATTTATCCGTGATGCTCCTCAGGTAGGCGGAGTAGGCCAGGTTTTCAGCCTCCCGGTCCTGCACCGGTTGAGCCGCCCAGCGCTCCAGGACGGAACCATAGACCTCCAGGACCTGGTCCACCATGTTGTGCAAGCCGGCGGCCTCACGGACTTTTTGGGAGATTTTCAAGGCGTCCGGAGCGTCATAGCGCCCGATCTGCTCCTGGAGGGTTTCGACGGTCAGCGGCTTGTCCAGCGCGCGCAGCCCGAAGTTTTGACGGCGCAGTCTGTCAAAGTTTTGGGTGGTGACCATCTCTCCGGCCCCTTCCGGCCCGCAGCAGATCACCGCCGCGCCGGTCGCCATCCCTTCCAGCGCCGAGCGTCCCAGCCCAAAAATAATATCGTATTTGCCGAGCAGGGTCTCCGGATGCTCGGTGGGTTTGCCGCTCCAGGACCCGATGACGTCCAGTTTCACGCCGCGGCGGCTGCAGGCCTCGCGGATGACCTCCAGGATATTGCTGGTGGCCACCTTGTTATGGAACACCAGGGCGCGGCCGGGCGAGGGCGGCAGCGGTGGGCGGGGCTGGAAGCGCTCCAGGTCCACCGAATTCAGGATGACTTCGATCTCTCCCGCAGGGATGCCGCACTCATAGACCAGGCAGTCATAACCCGTGTCGCTGACCGCCACATACTTAAGGATGCGCGGGTGCCGGGGAGGCTTTTCCTCCCAGGCAAGCCACCCGTGGGAGAAGTAAACGGCCGGCACATCCGGGAAGCGCGCCAGGGCCGTCATGGTCTCCAGGTGATGCTGTCCGTGGATGAGGTCCGGTTGGACGCCCAGTTGGTTCAGGTCGGATACGACCCAGATGGATTTCTGCCGGAGGGCCTCGGCCAGCCTGCCGGTGCGCGGGCTGTAGACGACCGGCTTGTGCCCGCGCCGGATCAGTTCCAGCGCCACATCCCGGATATAAAGCTCCGATCCGGTCCAGCTCCGCATGAATGTGTTGGTGAGCAGGATGCAAAGTCCGGGTTTGGTTTTATCCATGCTTTGGCCTCAGTTCAGGATCGCAGGAGTGTGATGTTGTGTGCATTGAGAGCGATCGGCTGTCGGGCCGATCCTGACCCCTTCGAGGCGGGAGATCATCCTTCCCCGTCTGGTTTGTAAAACAGCGTTGACCCGTTCTCCCGCTGACCGGCGCCGGGGTGTCCCAGACTGCCCGGCCGGTCGCTGGACTGAGGAGATCGGTTGAGCCCCTGCGAAATGAAGAACATCCACAGTCCCGCAAAAAAATTCCACCCGGTGGAGCATGGTCCGCTTATTATAATCACTTCATGGCGGCTGAGTAGGAATAGGCTCTATGCTCTGTGCCGGGCCTGGAGGTATTTTTTATTCCCCCTTCAGCACATGCGCCACAGCCGTGGACCCCGGCCCGCCCATGGATTGGATCAGCCCGCAGCGTGCCCCTTCGACCTGGTTCACGCCCGCCTGGCCGCGCAGTTGAAGCGCCGCCTCCACCGCCTGGTACACACCTGCCGCGCCGCCCGGAAAGCCGCGCGCCTTCATGCCCCCCATCGTGGCGCAGGGGATCCTTCCTTTTAATCCGATGCTCCCGTCTGCGGCCAGCTCCCAGCCGCGGCCCTTGATGGCAAACCCCACCGCCTCCAGCGAGAGCGCTGCGTAGATGCTGAAAGCGTCGTGATATTCAAAGAAGCCGATCTGGTCCAGGATCAGCCCGGCCTGCTTCATGGCCCTGCCCGCCGAGAGTTGGACCGTCTCGAAGTAGAGCGGGTCTTTGCGGTCATGTACGGCCAGGGTGTCGGAGGCGGCGCCCGAACCTGCGATGCTCACACGCGGGTGCGGCCAGCGGGAGGGCAGCAGCTCGGCCCGCGTCAGCACCAGCGCCGCGGCGCCGTCGGCGTTCGGAGCGATGTCGAACAGGTTGAGCGGGTCGTTCACCCTCTCGGCTCCGGCATAGCTTTCGGGCCGGATGGCTTTGCGGAACATGGCGCAGGGATTGCCTGCGCCGTTGGCGTGGGCGGTGAGGGCGAACCCGGCGAAGGCGTCTGCCGGAGTCTCGTGCTCGTACATGTAGCGTTTCATCAGCATGGCGGCCTGGGCGGTGGGGGTCAGTCCCTGCATCGCTTCGAAGTCCGAGTCGGTGGTGGTGGCGACCGCCTCGTCCATCTCCGGGCCGATCTTGTCCGTGAACTTCTCCACGCCCAGCACCAGGGCAGCCTCCACGAACCCGCTTGCCACGGCCAGGTATCCCTGGCGCAGCGCCGCTCCGCCCGAGGCCCCCGCCGCCTCGATGGAAACGGCCTCGATCCCGGTCAACCCGGCGTAATCC
>CAYMQX010000145.1:0-3885 GCA_964392495.1 uncultured Anaerolineaceae bacterium | reverse complement strand
AGCAGCGCGCCCAGGTGCGCCTGCCGTGAAAGGTTGGCCGCCAGCATGTTCCCCACAAAGAGCGCCTGGGGCCGCAGGCCTCCCGAATCACGCAGCGCCTCCGCAATGGCTGTGTGGGCCAGCTCGCGCAGCCCGGTTCCCCAGTGTTCTCCGACCTCGGTCTGCCCGATCCCTGCGATCACAACATCCGTCATCTCTGTTTTTCCCATCTTGTTGCGGGGCGCGGCGAAGCGATCCCACGACCCATCGTTATCCTATTTCATCGCCAGCTTGCCGCGGTAGCGCACATAGGTGGCGTAGTCGATCTCGGTGCGGCGGGCGACGTATTCCTGCGTTTTGGTCGCCAGCCCCGCCCGCTCTGTGACCGCCTCTGTGACGGTGAGGTCGAAGGCGTCCGAGCCCGCCCCGGACCCGAACGAGACCATCAGGATGCGCTCCCCCGGTTTGGCGATGTCCAGGGTGGCGGTCAGGCCAATGATGGCCGCGCCCGCGTAGGTGTTGCCGATCACCGGGACCAGCAGCCCCGGCGCGATCTGTTCCGCGGAGAAGCCCAACTGCCCGGCCACGCGCTGCGGGAACTTGGTGTTGGGCTGGTGGAAGATCGCCCACTGGTAATCCCTGGCGGTCGTGCCGGAGGCTTCCATCATGTGGGTGGCGGCCTCGGTGATGTGCTTGAAGTAGGCCGGCTCGCCGGTGAAGCGCATCCCGTGTTCGGGGTATTTCTGGTATTCGCGCCGCCAGAAATCGGGGGTGTCGGTGACGTAGGAGTACGAGGCGTTGATGACCGCCAGCGCCTCCTCCGCGGGACCCAGGATGTACGCGCCGCCGCCCGCCCCGGCGGTGTATTCCAGCGCATCTCCGGGCTTGCCCTGGGCGGTGTCCATGCCGATGGCCATGGCATAGCGGGCCATCCCCGAGCCGACCAGCCCCATGGCGGCCACCATGGCCTCCGTGCCGGCCTTGCAGGCGAACTCCCAGTCCGCGGCCTGTGTGTTCGGCACCGCACCGATGGCCTCCGCCACCAGGGTGGAGGTGGGCTTGACCGCGTAGGGATGCGACTCCGAGCCGACCCAGACCGCGCGCAGTTCCGCCGGGTCGATGCGGGCGCGCTGCATGGCGTTGCGGGCCGCCTCGATGGACATGGTGATCACGTCCTCATCGAGGCCGGGCACGGCCTTCTCTTTAATGGGCAGGCCGCCCTTGCCGCCGGTCCAGACGCGCGCCACCTCCTTGGCGGGCAGGCGGTAGCGCGGCACATAGGCGCCGTAGCCGATGATGCCCACCGGACGGGCGGGCTTGAGCAGTGTAGGGGATTGTGTGGGAGGGATTGTCATACTTTTGATTTTCCTTGCACGCTGCAGGGATTTTTTACGAAAGGGTTTCAAGCTCCGGTTCCCGAAGCCCGACTGAAATATTGCCTTCTTGCTGGCTCCGATCGATCTCAGGTGTTTTGATGGCCGCCTTCCCAAAATGCCGAGTTCAGCCCGGCCTGCCGGAAGATCGCGAGGGCTTCCGCCTCGCTCCTCCCATGATAATCGATGGAAAGCCGGTTATGGTACCACAGCTTGGAAAGCTCCCAGACCTGCCCGGGGCTGAGCGTCTCGCCGGGTTCCACGCCTCTGCGGCGGCACCAGTCCTTCACTCTCTCCTCCGACCGGAAGAGCAGCATGGTCGCTCAGGTAAAGGTGATATCCTCATACCAGCGGGCGAAGGGCAGCAGAAAGTGGATCCTTGCCTCACCCGCCCGCACCTCGCCGCCGCGCACCTCCAGGGGGATGGGTTCCCCGCTTTCGGCGCAGGCCGCCTCAATGACGGCCTCGCGGTGCAGCGCCGCCGGGATGCCCAGCATATCCCAGGCGCAGTTGGCGAAGTAGGTCTTCCCTTCCACGTGCACCCGGAAATCCGTGGGGACCCCGGAGAATGGGTTTGCCATGCGGATCTCAAGCGTGCCCGGCTCCAGGAAGATCGCATGACGTTCATGCAGTTCCCGGTACAGCCGCCCCGCCTCTTCCAGGCTGATCATAAAATGCCGGGCGGTCTCACGGACGGAGGGGGGCAGCGCGGTCTCTGCGAACCGGGCATAGATGTAGGCGCGCAGCTCCCAGGGCAGGTTTGCAGGGGAGTTCATTTTCCCATCTCCTTTTGGTAATCCCATCCATCCTTCTCCGAAACGCGGGAACCCTGCCGGTCAGGCGCTCCAATCCTCCACCTTTAGCCCGCGGATGCGCCGGAACTCACCGGTGTTGTTTGTGACGATGATCGCTCCACAACTGACAGCGTGCGCTCCGATCAGGGTGTCCATCGAGCCGATAGCCCGCCCCTCACGCTCAAGCCTGGCGCGGATCGCTCCATAAGCATTTGCAGCGGGCTGGCCGAAATCTGCGATCTCCAGGGGCAGCAGGAACTGCTCCAATGCGGCCAGGTTCTGTCCAACCTGATTGCTCTTGTTCGCGCCAAAGATCAACCCGGCAACGGTGATGCTGGAAACGCCCACCTCCCCCGGCTGGCAGCGGGTTAATCGCTGGATGAGCTTGTTCGATCTCCGGCGGATCAATTCGATGCAGATGTTCGTATCCAGCATGTATTTCATGAAAAGGCAGTCTCACGATCCTGGGATGAGGTTGGCCGCGTTCACGCATGAAATCATCCGAGAACAGGGGCAGGCTGTTCACCAGCACCTCCCAGGGAGTGCTGTAGGGAAGCAGCACCACGGCGCTGCCGACCCGCTGGATGTACACGCGATCGCTCCCGAAGCGAAATTCCTTGGGCAGACGAACAGCCTGGCTTTTTCCGTTTTTAAAGAGTTTTGCGGTATCCATTTCGTCTCCTGGTATATATAAATAGCATATACTTCCTTTGGGCTTTTTGTCAGGCCCCGCCTTCTTGATTCTCCATCCCCCGCAGGATCTCTTCGGCCCGGTCGCTGCGGACGGTCTTCTCGGCCACCATCTGCGCGGCGACCTGTTCGATCTGCCCGCCGCTGGCGCCCGCGGCGATCGCCACCTGCCGCGCGTGCAGCGACATGTGCCCGCGCTGGATGCCCTCCGTGGAGAGCGCCCGCAGGGCGGCCAGGTTCTGCGCCAGCCCCACCGAGACGATGATCTCCGCCAGTTCCGCGGCGCTGCGGACTCCCATCAGCTTGAGGGCCGCCCGCGCTGCCGGGTGGACCCTCGTGGCGCCTCCGATGATGCCCACCGCCATCGGCATTTCCAGGCTCCCGGTGAGATTCCCGGCCTCATCCCTGCCCCAGGTGGAGAGTGAAGTGTACCGTCCGGAGCGGGCTGCATAGGCATGAGCGCCCGCCTCGATGGCGCGCCAATCGTTGCCGGTGGCGATCACTACAGCATCCACGCCGTTCATAATGCCCTTGTTATGCGTCGCCGCCCGGTACGGGTCCGCCGCTGCAAAGGCCCAGGCCTCCAGGATGCCATCCCTCACCCGTTCCCCCGCGAAGGCCTCGAAGCCCAATTCCGATACGGGGATCGTGCAGGCGGCGCGTGCCAGCCGGCGGTCCGCCAGGTTGGAGAGGATGCGCAGATGGACCCTGCCGCCGGTGATGGCCTCCACGCGTGGGGCCAGCCGCTCGCAGGCCGTGTTGACCGCGTTGGCGCCCATGGCGTCGCGTACGTCGTAGATCAGATGGATGACCAGGAAACCACCGATGGGGGAGTCTTCGATGAGCCGCACCTCCAGATCGCGCGCCCCGCCGCCGAGCTTCTTCAGCACCGGGTCGAGGCCGTCCGCCTCCTCCAGCAGGGCCGCCTTATGCTCCAGCAGGCGATCACGGGCAGCCTCCAGTCCGGAGAGTCCCAATACCTGCATCTGGCCGATCATCAGCGGCGCGCCGCTGGAGGCGCTGAAGCCCCCGCCGGCCCGCGCCAGCCG
>CAYMQX010000144.1:0-7324 GCA_964392495.1 uncultured Anaerolineaceae bacterium | reverse complement strand
CGGGCAGGCCCTTTATTTCTGAAGGGCAGCGCGGACCGCAGCGCTGATCACGTCGTTGGAGAGGCGTCCAGCCACCCTGGGAATGAGGAGCTTCATCACGCGCCCCATGTCGCTGACGGAGGCGGCGCCGGTCTCGGCAATGGCGGCCTGTACCAGTGAGTTCAGTTCTTCAGCAGGCATGGCTTTGGGAAGGAAGGCCTCCAGAACGGCGATCTCGGCTTCATTCTCGGAGACCAGGTCGGGGCGGCTGGCCTTTTGAGCCTCCTCGATGGCCTCGCGGCGGTTCTTGATCTCTTTTTGGAGGATGGCGATCACGGCCATGTCATCCAGAACAATGCGCTTGTCCACTTCGATCTGTTTGATGGCGGCCAAAGTCATGCGCAGAGTGCGTTTGCGAAGTTCATCGCCGGAACGCATCGCGTCCCTGACTGAGTCATTAAGTTGAGTTTTTAAGTCCATACGGTCATTATACTATCCGGGGCGGGCAGGGGAAGGAGGCGCCTGCCGGTCGCTGAACAGGGCAAACTGCCCGGGAGGCAGCATGAACCGGACCTGCTCGAACTCAAAGCGGGTGCGCTGAAGGGCGGCGGCAAAGGCAAAATCAAAGAGCGGGCCCTGGGCAGGCGAATCCAGGTTCATGCGGGCATGGGAATCAGCGGGCAAATGGGCAAGGGCAAACTTCCGCAGGGGCGGGATGAAATAGAGCAGCTCCCGGGGGTAGTAGAGCTTTCCCGAATGGAGGGCGGGGTTTTGCAGCAGGGACTCATCAAGGGGGTCGATCTCTGAGGATGCGGCGGAGGGGTGGGCGGCGACCCACAGGGAGATGTAGTTGGAGTGGGCGTAGAAGTCCTGGGCGGTATGCGAGAGACGACCGAAGGCCTGCCAGGCAAGGGAGACCTGTCCCTGCGAGAGGGCAGGGGCAATGCGTGCGCGCTGATCCTGAATGTAGCGGTGCCCCTGCTCGAAAGCGTTATTATCAAAGTGCAGTTCATCGTGTCCCACCTGGTTGGGCAGACTGTCCTGTCTGAGGTTCGAAGCGGTGATAACCTGCAAGGCGCGGGGACCGACCTCCTCCGCAAGAGCCTGGCGAATCAATTCAGCGTGGAATTCGAGAAGCATGAGGGGATTATAAGCGAGAGGCGCGGGCAGATGTCCCTCACGGGAAGCAGGGCATTGCGGGAATATGGTTATAATCGGCCGCATGGATTTTTATACGAGCAAAGGCGATGATGGAACGACCGGACTGCTGGGCGAGGGCCGGGTGCCCAAGTACCATGAGCGCATGGAGGCGCTGGGCGCATTGGACGAGGCCTCCGCGGCCCTCGGCGCGGCGCGGGCGCAGACCAAGGAGGAAGGCAGCGCAGCCGTGATCATGCAGACGCAGCGCGACCTCTACAAGCTGATGGCCGAGGTGGCCGCCACCCCGGAGAACGCCGAACGCTTCCGGGGCATCGGGCCGGAGAATGTGCAGTGGCTGGAACAACAGACCGACCGGCTGGGAGGAACGGTGCAGGCGGCCAGAGAGTTCATCCTGCCGGGAGATACGGCAGCCGGTGCGGCCCTCTCGCTGGCGCGTGCCATTGTCCGCCGGGCCGAGCGGCGGATCGTGTCCCTCTTCGACTCGGGCGGGATCGTGAATGAGCATTTACAGCGCTACCTCAACCGGCTGTCCTCGCTGTGCTTCGTCCTGGAACTGGTGGAGAACCAGGCCGCGGGCAGGGCCACCTCGCTGGCCAAGGATGAGGGCTCATGACCGGCACCGTCATCAATATCATCACCATCCTGGTGGGAGGCGGCCTGGGCCTGCTCTTCGGGGCGCGCATCCCGGAGCGTCTCAAGCAGGCCGTGGTGGCAGGCATGGGACTCTTCACCGCGGCCATGGGCCTGCAAATGTTCCTGAAGACCAACAATCCGCTGATCGTACTGGGCAGCCTGCTGATCGGGATCCTGATCGGGGAGTGGAGCGGGATTGAGGAACGCCTGCAAAGCCTGGGTCTGACGCTCGAGAAGCGGTTCGGGGGCGGCGGGACGGAGGCCCTGGAAGGCGGGCACAATTCACGTTTTGTGCGGGGTTTCCTGATCAGCTCACTGCTCTTCTGCATCGGTCCCATGACGATCCTGGGCTCCATCAGCGACGGACTGCGCGGCGATTACGACCTACTGGCGATCAAGTCGGTGCTGGATGGCTTTGCCTCGCTGGCGTTCGCCTCCACACTGGGGGTGGGGGTGCTGTTCTCCAGCCTGGTCGTGCTGGGCTACCAGGGCGGGATCAGCCTGCTGGCAGCGCAATTGAGCGCGGTGCTGAGCGACCCGATGGTGGCCGAGATGACCGCCACGGGCGGGGTGATCCTGTTGGGCCTTGCGGTGAGCAATATGCTGGAGGTCAAACAATTGCGCGTGGGGAACTTCCTGCCGGCGCTGGCGGTCGCGCCGTTCGTAGTGTGGGTGTTGACACAGTTGAAGGTGCTGTAGGCCGCCCGCAGCCTCCCGACCGGGAATCAAAAAGGACACGCCTTTGTGCGTGTCCCTTCTTTTTGGGGATATGTGCGAGACTATTTATCGGCCTCGGCCAGAGCGGCATCCAGCTTGGCCTGAAAATCGCTGAAAGGCACCGCGCCTTCGATGATCTCCGACTTGGGCTGGCCGTTGACGGTGTAGGTCAGGACGAAGGAGGGGGTGGCCTGGATCTTGGCGGCCTGCCCATCGGTCAGGTCCTGCTGGACGCGGTCCTTGTAGGTGCCACCGTTGAAGCAGGAACGGAAGTCGCCCATGTTCAGCCCGAGTGTCTCGGCAAAGGCGAGCAGACGCTTGGGGGTATAGTTGCCCACGTTTTCGCCGGTCTGGTTGGCGAAGATGATATCGTGCATCTCCCAGAATTTGCCCTGGTCACCGGCGCAGTAGGCAGCCTCGGCGGCATCACCGGATTCGGGACCGATCCAACTGCCAAAGGAACGGTACAGAAAATAGACCTTGCCGGTGGCCACATAAGCATCCATGATCTGGCCCTCGGTATCCTGGCTGAAGCGGTCACAGAAGGGACACTGGAAATCCGAGAACTCCTCCATCTTGACGGGGGCGTCGGGATCGCCGGCGGCATTCCCGTTCGCCTGCGGGCGGGGCCGTGGATCGATGGTCTTGATCTCGCCTACAGGGGTAAAGTTCGGCAGGATCAGAAAGGCAGCCGCCGCGAGCGCCACCAGCACCACCCCAATAATAACCGCCAGACGTGAACGCTGCTCGGACCGGCGTCGCTGCTGGCGGCGCATCTGGCGTTTGCTCATCCCTTCTTTCGACATTTCGCTCTCCTCAGTATTGTATTGGTCGCTGCCTTGATACAGGAAAATGCAGCCGGGAACTGGCTGAAGATTTTCCCACGTTCAAGGGGATTTGTCCAGAAAACCTTAAAAGGTCTCTCATGAAGGCAGGCGGGCGTCCATCCAGATGGTCACCAGGTCGAGGACTTCCTTCTGATCCAGCTCATTGTGGACTTCGTGGAAATCCTCCTCCCAGAGATGGAAAGTGATATGACTGCCGCCCCGCCTGGCGAACTCCCGGCTGGCCTGCGGGTCGCTGAGCCGGTCCGCGCCACCGTGCATCAGCAGCAGAGGCAGGGGGAAGTCGGCAGCGTGAGCGAGGGCCCAGTCTCCGGCATCCACGGTGTCAAAATACAGGCGGGAACTGATCCTGTCATGTACGAGCGGATCATGAATATAGGCCTGGACCACCCGGGGGTCGCGCGAGATGGCGGCCACCTCCAGTCCGGTCCGCTGGGTGAAGCGCGGGTGGATGTTGTTGAGCAGGCGGCCCAGGGTCACCTTCCAGGCAGGCGGGGTAAAGGCCAGGCGCAGCCAGGGGCCGCTGGCGATCACCCCCGCCAGGTCCGGTTTGCGGCGCAGGGCAAAGTTGATGACCTCATTGCCGCCCATGCTGTGGCCGTAGAGGAAACAGGGCAGCCTCGGGAAGCGCGCCCGGGCCTGCTCCAGCAGGAGGCCAATATCCTGCATGAGAGCCTCGTAGGAAGGAGTGTGGCCGCGCGGCCCCCCGGAGCGTCCATGACCGCGTTGATCAAGGGCAAGCATGGCATAGCCAGCGTGGGCCAGAGCCTCAGCCACATGCTCATAACGGCCGCTGTGCTCCCCATGACCATGCACCAGGCAGACAATGGCTTTGGGCGGCGTATCCGGCTCCCAGAGGCGGGCGCAGATATCCAATCCATCAGTTGTCTTCCATGCAAGATCGGAAAATTTCACAGGTCCCTCCCTTTCCATGCCGATATTTGAGACCAGGCTCAATTCCGGGCCAGCGCTTCACCCACTTCAAAGCGGCAGAATTCATCGCCTTTGGCCATGCAATGGGTCTCAGTGATCTGATGAGGCCGGCCGGTGGCCCACTCCACGGCCTCGCCGATCGAACCGACGTAGAGGTGGCAGATCGGCGCGTCGCTCTTGCGGGCATGGCAGACCCCGCAGGTGGAATCGAGGAAGGCGATATGCTCGCCGTCCTCCAGCCAGACCTCGACCTGCGGATTGGATTTGCGCAGAGCGTCGGCCATGCCATTGAGGATAAACTTGATGCGCTGGCGCTCGGGCAGGAGTTTGAGGGCCGCACCCGCCAGTCCCATCAGCGAGGACTGTTCTCGCAGGGCATACTGGAAGGAGGCTTTGCCGATACGGCGCAGCATGCCGCGTCCACCGCGCCCGTAGAACTGCTCGATGGCCTCGTTGAAGCGGGCATACTGGGCGGTCTGGATGGCGGGCTCGAGGTTATCCGGCGGGAAATTTCCGATGTAACGTTCCAGCCCACAGGAACGCAGCACAGCATTCAGGCCGTTCTCCCCCATCACCTCTTGTGCGGCCACGAGGGCCTGGCGCACAATGGTATTGACGATCACCGCATCTTCCCTCTGCATACCGGCACCTCCTAAAACGGGCGGATCAAGACGGGATATTGCTCGCCGGTGAAAACAAATCCCAGGTGTTGGTAAAGGGCCTGGGAAGCGAGGTTGTCGCTCTGCGTATTGACAGTGACATGTGCCCTGCCGCGCCCCCCGGTATGCTTGAGCAGGTCCACGACCAGCGCCGACCCCAGGCCGCGTCCCTGCAACTCCGGGCGGACAGCCAGGCGCGCCAGGTGGACGCCATGTGCGCCGCCGGTGCTGAGTTGGTAGCCCGACAACCCCTGGGGTGTCTCGATCACGGTCGCATGTGCGGCCTGTCTCAGGGCCTTCTGCAGGGCATCCAGCGAATTGCGCCAGAGAGGAGCAAAGGCGGAGGCATCCACTTCCACCACCTCGGGCAGATCTGCCGGGAGCAGGGGGCGCAGCTTCACATCCACGGGGAGGGGCTGTTCCCGGTAGGAGCCTCCCTCCCATGCGAGCATGACAATGCTCTGGTGGAAGACAAAACCGCTGTGCGCCAAAAAGCCCTCAAACCAGGGATTCAGCGCAATGGCAGCCGCAATCGCTCCCCCGGGATTCGAGAGCTCGAGGCAGGCAGTCTCCCAAAGGGCAGACCAGACCTCCGCGGGGGAGGTGGTGGTGGCGCAAGTGAACAGGCGGATCCACGCAATGCCGGGCGGGTCCTGCGGGCAGGCGAGCGCAGCGACAATTTCCCCGTGCTTTTCCATGACCCAGTAAAAAGGCGAGCCCAGCCATTCCAGGGGGCCGCGCCAGTCCAGGTGACGATGGACATGCGATTCAAAGAACATCAGGCTGCCGATCTGCTGCTGATCGTCCGGAACAGCCCTGCGGATATACAGACTTTCAACTGCTACCATGGCTTGAAGCGCAGAAGGAATTTCAGGATGCGTTCCAGGAGGGATGGGTTGGGTTTGGCCTCGACCGAGCCCATCATTTTGAAGGCGGACTGGAGAACATCCCCGTGTTTGAGGCGGATGGCGGCCATGGCCTGCTTGACGTAGGCCAGCATCTCGCCCTCGCCCAGTTCCGTAAAGAGAGCCTCGGCGCGGCCATAGGTCTCAAGGGATTCACCGGCGCGGCCCAGTTCCTGCATGGCGGCAGCCTGGTTGGCAAGCGCCATCGCCTGGCGCTTGCGGTCCCCCGCCGAAGCGAAGACCTGGTCCGTACCAAGAGCGGCTTCCAGGGCCTGGCGAGGCTGACCGGATTTGAGGAGCGCAACGCTCAGGTTGTTGCTTGTTTCTGCAGCTGCGAGGGAGTCGCCAGCCTGGGAAAATCCCTGCGCGGCGCGGCGCAGAAAACCGGCAGCCTGTTCATACTGGCCGCGTCCGTAGAGGCGCTTGCCCTCCTCTGCAAGGTCAACAGGCGTTTCGGAAGACATGGGGTTAAAGGGTGATATCCAGCAGGCCCTCGGCCACGGAGCGCAGGCGGTCCTTCGACATTTCGCTGAGCTTCATGGCCAATTCCAGGTAGGGGCGGTTGACCGGCTGGGAAACAAAGGAGCGCATCTCTTCGGGCAGGTCCAGGAAGCCCTGCACCAACCCCTGGCTGAGCAGCCAACGACCTACGGGACCGTTCTTGTCGAAGAAGTCCTCCACGCGGCCCCCGAGGGCCGTCAGGATGATCTCCAATTCGGGCAGGGGGATGGGGCGCTCGCCCAGTTCAAAGGCCTTGAGGCGCGCCGCGGGAAGGCCCGTCTGGTGTGCCACATCCTTCAGGGACAGGTTGGCCTGGTTGCGCTCCTGCCGGAGGAGGGCGCCGATCAGGCGTTGGCGCAGGGACATCAACCGGGGCAGGTCCAGCGGCTCAGTAACGGGGGCATCATCCGAGATGGCCTGGCGGCCCCAAAAGTGGGTGAGCGGCAGATGCAAATAATAGACCAGGACTTCCAACTCGGGGAGCGAGGGGGCGCGGCGGCCTTCTTCATAAGCCAGCAGCAAGGCGCGGGAAATGCCCATCGCCTCTGCGCATTCCTTGGGAGTACGCCGGGCAGCCAGCCGCGCATCCCGGATCAATACACCGAGTTTTTTGGAGCGGATGGTGATATGCGTGCGGTTGTCCATAAGACCTCACCAGATGAGCATGTCTGAAAATATTATAGCAGAGGAGGCCGGGCAGAGGCATCCGACCTGGAGGCTTGCCGCATCCATGATGAGATCGCCGGGAGGCGGCCGAACGCCTCGCCTCGCAATGACAGCGCAGGTCATCGGCGGCCGCGGTTTGCAGAGGAAGGAGCGCCGATGCCGAATATCTCCGGGCCCAGGGTGATGCCGGATTGCTGGAAGCGCGGCATAAAAAGAGGGCGGATTCCCGTGGGCTTCAGGGCACCTTCCACCCTGCCTTCGGGGGTGGTGCCGGTCTGCTCGAACTTGAAGACATCCGTCAACACGATGGTATCTCCCTCCATGC